>JAZRWU010000101.1:0-2858 GCA_045599885.1 Bacteroidales bacterium
ACTGTGCGAAATGATGATGACGGTGCGGTTCTGCTTGATGGCATCGATGCTATTCTTGATTTGTTCGGTCGAGATGGCATCGAGTGAAGCGGTAGGTTCATCCAGGAAAATGATAGGCGGATTCTTCAGAAACATTCTGGCAATGGCGATGCGTTGCTGCTGGCCGCCGGAAAGCTGATCCGCTTTGCTGTCAAATTGTTTGGGGAGAGCCATGATCTGGTCATAGATATAGGCTTTTTTAGTGGCCTCAATGACTTCTTCGTGCGTCGCGGAGGGTTTGCCGTAAAGAATATTCTCTTCAATGGTGCCGTCAAAAATGTGATTCTTCTGAAGTACCAGTCCGATATTCTCGCGCAGGAAGTGAGTATCATAATCTTTCAGATCCACTCCGTCGAGATAGATGTTTCCGCAGTCGGGCTCGTAGAATTTGTCCAGAAGATTGACGATGGTGCTTTTACCTGCGCCCGACAGTCCGACGAAAGCGGTGATTTTTCCGCTCTCGATTTTCATATTGATGTTGTGCAGGGCCTTGGTGCCGTTCGGATAGGTGAAGTCAACGTTTTTGATTTCAAAATTGCCGGAAACCTTATCGCTGGTATATTGGCCGCTGGGTTCGGTGTCCTTATCCGAATGAAGAATGTCGAAGAACCCCTCAGCATAGATAAGAGCATCGTTCATATCGTCGAAAATACGTTGGAGCTGGGTAATGGGAGCCACCACGTTGCTGAACAGCATCACGTGGTACATAATCTTACCGATGGACATACCCGGATATTGGATAAGAACCAGATAGGCCGTGAGGATGATGACCAGCACGGTTCCCACCTGTTTGACAAAACTCTTGATGCCATTGTAGTAGAAACTGACTTTGCGGGTTTCCATCTGATTGTTGGTGACTTGATTCTGCAACTCCAGCTGTTTGTCTCCCTCAATGCGTTCACGGTTGAAAGATTTGATGACATTGATGGATTCAATGATGTTCATGATGCCGTGGCTCTTGCTCTCACGGTATCCGCGCATATCGCGTCTCCAGCCTTTCAGGCGCTGAGCCTGCTTATAGGTAATGAAGAAATAGATAGGGACAATGCACAAGGCGACAAGACCGACATAGACATTGGCGGCGAACATGAGAATCAAGGCCAATACCGCACTGGTGAACAACGGCAACAAGTCGATGAAAAAGTTCTGCACGGTTCTTGACAGGCTGCTCACGCCCTGATCGATACGGGTCTGCAGTTTTCCCGTCTCATTGTCGTTGGCCGAGAAGAAAGCCATCCTGAAGGTCAGGACTTTCTCAATGACGGATTGGGCGAGGTCTTTGGAGACAAAAATGCGCATCCGTTCTCCATAATAGTTCTGAGCGAATGTGATCAGAGCGGCAAGGACTTCTTTGGCGAGGAGCACGATGGAAATGATTGTCAGAATTCTGGCGGCCTCACTCCAGTCAAATCCGTTTTCTCCCAACAGGGAATTGATGGCATCGACGGCACGATCGAGCACGATAGCGTTGACCTGGGCCATGGTTGACCCAAGTATTGTTAAAACCAAAGTAATGAGAACCAGCCATTTGTAAGGTTTGACAAAGGGCAGGATGTTGCGGAATAACTGAGAGATGTTCATTTGGAAGCAGGATGTTCTTTCAACCATTCGGCAGCGGCACAGAGTTGTTTGTACCATTCTTCACCGAAAGCTTGAATCAGTGGTTCTTTCAAGAATTGATAGACAGGAAGCCTGAGACACCGTCCGAGTTCACAGGCTGGACGGCATACGGACCATTGATGGTAATTGAGTGCCGTCATTCCATTGCTGAGCGGCTGAAGTCTGATAGGATACAGAGAGCAGGAAATGGGCTTTTTGAATGACGTCTTTCCTTCTCTCCATACTTTTTCAAGAGCGCAATAACAGATTCCGGATTCATCATAACAGGTGAAGACACAATCTTTTCCATTCACAATGGATGTGACTCTGTCACCATCCCGGTCAACATACGAAACACCTTGTCTGTTAATCAGAATCCGCGCCTCTTGTGAAAGAAGATCCCAGACAATCGGGAGCGCCTCTTCGATAGGCTTGACCTCTTCTTCCAAAAGAGGCGCTCCCGAATCTCCTTCCACACAACACTGGCCTTTGCAGCGGCTTAAGTCGCAGCAGAACATCTCGTCCACAATGTCGAGACTGACCAGGGTGTCTTCTATTTGTATCATTTGATAAGGCAGTGGCCGGTCATCTGAGACGGTTGAGCGATACCGAGAATATGGCAAATGGATGGGGCCACATCTGCCAGAATACCGTCCTCAACTTCCGCGTTCTTGTTTTCGGAGATGTAAACAAATGGAACGGGATTAAGAGAGTGTGCTGTATTGGGAGTGCCGTCTTCGTTGACCGCATTGTCGGCATTGCCGTGGTCAGCGATGATAATCACTTCATAGCCGTTGGCTTTGGCAGCCTCAACCACTTTCTTCACATTGGCATCGACGGCGGTCACGGCCTTTTCGATAGCTTCGTAAACGCCAGTGTGGCCTACCATATCACCGTTGGCGTAGTTGACGGCGATGAAATCGTATCTCTGACTCTCAATGGCTTGTTTCAGAGCATCACCGACCTCATTGACACTCATTTCGGGCTTGAGGTCGTAGGTCGGAACTTTCGGAGACGGAATCAGAATGCGCTCCTCATTCTCAAATTCTTTTTCGCGGCCTCCCGAGAAGAAGAAAGTGACATGGGCATATTTTTCTGTCTCAGCGATACGCAACTGGCGCAAACCGTTGTCGGACACGATTTCTCCCAAGGTCTTCACGACATTGTCCTTGTCGAAAAGGATATGCAGCCCTTGGAAAGTGGCATCGTAGGGAGTCATG
>JAZRWU010000102.1:0-12478 GCA_045599885.1 Bacteroidales bacterium
CGGGTACGGCGCAAATCGGCCCAACGGCAAGTCTCGGCGTAAAGTTCACGGGCCCGCTCATCCAAAATAAGATCCATGGGGGTAATGGCACCGAATGCCGGAGTCACTTGATAATCGGGGGTGTAATCCGCAAATGAATTCAACTGCGCAACCTTGGCACGGGAACGGACTTCGTTGATCTTCGCCAAAGCCTCCGCTTCTTTTCCAAGCATCAGCAAAGCTTCGGCAGCCGTCAGATACATATCGCTGACATGGAAGACCACGATGTCACGGTAGTCGTTGCTGCTCGAGGCCAACTGAACCGTATTGGGATCATCGAATTTCTTCACACAGGTCACGGCGGCGTTGTTGTGGCTGACATAGGTGAAATAATCCTCTGTCAGCGTTTCCGTGATATTGCCGTTGAAATCGAATGAGAATTGGATAGCCGGATCGGCCAGGATATGCACGTGACACTTGTTGGGACCGTCTCCTTGAACAAACTGGTTCTTATGTTCCGTGATGTACTGCTTGGCTTCGGCCGTACTGACATACCACGGGAAATAACGGTCGGCGATACCGGTCTGAGCCTTTTCTTCCTCCGTGGCATGATAGTAGGCGAAATAACCTGTTTTTCCCCAAGTACCGAAATAATTGTAGATAGTGGTCATAAAAGTGGCATCATAACGTTCATCGCCACGTTCCCACAAATACAAAGCCTTGGGCGAAAAAGCCAGCGTACCGCTGCAACTCTTCAGGCCCGTCACGGCAGGATCTCCGTAATTGCTTCCGTAGGTATTCTGACGGCCATGACCACCCGTCGTCTCATCACCGGGATAGCCGGCACGTTCATACTGGACAGAGAAAATCTCTTCTTCATTTCCTTCGTTGAACGGAGACCATTTATCCTCAAAGGACAAGCCGAGCCGGATTCCGCCGATGGCTTCCCGGGCATAGGTGGCGGCCTTTTCAAACCAATCCTTTCCTTTGACTGAATAAGTGCCTTGGGCCGCATCCGTCAGTTGCGTATCCAAATCCCAACCGGCAGCCAGACAGATTTTCGCCAACAAAGCCTTGACGGCCTGACGGCTGATATTGCCTTGGTGATCGGTGTCGGGAAGAGCCGCATCGTCCTTGATTGATTCCAATTCAGCAACCAGATTGGCATACAAGGTTTCCAAACCCACCCGGGGATATTCATTGAAATCAGATTCCACATAGGTGGTGACGTATGGGACGGATCCGAATTGTTGAGTCAAAAGGAAATGACCATAACAACGGAGGAATTTGGCTTCAGCCAGATACTGTGGATTGTCGGAACCATATTTGACCACACAGTTGGCATCGTCAATCAGAGCGTATGCGTTTTTCCAATAAGAGGAGACGGATGAATTCTCCGGTGTGATGGCATACTTATGAAAATCACCGGGGTCGGAACCACGGGTGGCGGCATACAAATCCGTTCCCCACTCAGTCATATCCGTATTGTTGACCAAAGGCTTCAACGAAGTGTACATATTCACCCGCAACATAGCCAAGCCTTCTTCGGTGGAGAAGAACTCGTCAGCCGCAATGCCCGACTTATTTTCCGCTGTCAGGAAACCATCGCAGGAACTCAGCGAAAGCAGAGGCAAGGTCAAAGACAGAATAGTATATAATATCTTTTTCATATCCGTTAGAATTTCAGATTCATACCGAACTGCCAACCGACGATACAGGGGCCGTCGTTGCTCAGAGAAGTGCCGGCCCATTCGGGATCGTAGCCCTTATAATCGGTGAAAATAAAAGGATTGGTCACTGTGGCATACAGTCTCAGGTTGGAGATTCCGGCCTTGGAAATCCAAGACTGCGGCAATGTGTAACCCAAGGTGATATGCTTAACCTTCACATAGGAGGCATCCACGTATGAATTGGTGGAACCAAGCCAGTTCTCCGTACCCACGCCGTTGTTGGAAGCACCGTAGTTCGGGAATGGATAATTTCCGTAATGGGTTGTCTCCTGATACTTGGGATGAATGTACAGACCATTGGCATCCATACCGTCACAATCAATAAGCGTTCCGGCGGGAATATACCAATCCACATTCATTTTGGTACGTCCACGGTCACTCAAAGCCAGATATTCACTATAGAAATTGGAGAATACCGTATAATTCTGCTTGGCATAAACCGAGAAACTGAAATCCCAGCCCTTCCACTGAAGATTGGAGGTGAGGCTGCCTGTCCAATCCGGATCCGATTTGTAGATTTTCTTATCCTTGTCCGTAAACTTTCCGTCTCCGTTGGCATCCACGATAATCGGATTGCCCTCTATCAGACCGTAACATTTATAATAATACTCGTATTCCTTGACCGATTCGCCAGGGACAAAACCCATCTGACGGGCGATGTCCGTATCGGGGACAGTCATATCGCGATCGGAGACGATACCGTCCCAAACATAGCCGTAAATATTGTTGTACGGACTTCCTATCAGCAAGTTGCCCTTAGAGTTACCGGTATAGAGATTACCCGTTCCATTGACCTCCAAGACTTCATTCTTGTTGTGGGCGAAGGCAAAAGTCGTGGTCCAATGGAAATTCTGACGGGCGATGTTCTCCGTCGTCAGGCTTACTTCCACACCACGGTTGCGGACAGAACCGATATTGGTGGTCATCGACGAGCCTTCCAAAGGAAGCTGTACGCTGTAGAGCAGGTCTGTCGAAGTTTTGTCATAGACATCAACGGCACCCCGGATACGCTCGTTCAGGAAACCGAAATCCAAACCTCCGTTGATTTCGTGTGATTTTTCCCATTTCAGATTCTTATTGACCACTCCGCTGGGATACATTCCCTGAAAATAGCTGTTTCCGAAAGGATAATAGCTCGGGCCCGAGACCGAAAGCATGGTGGCGTAATTGCCGACATTATTGTTACCGGTCACACCATAGCTCAAACGGAGTTTCAGATTGGAAAGCCATTCGGCCGAGGCCATGAAATCTTCTTCGGAAAGACGCCAGGCGGCTGCCATGGAGGGGAAAGAGCCCCAACGGTTGGCGGCGGCGAATTTGGAACTTCCGTCCCAACGGATTGTGGCCGTCAACAGATAGCGTCCTTTGTAGGAATAGTTGGCACGCATGGCATACGAAAGCATACTGTTCTCACCATAGCCGTTACCGGACAACAAGGTATTGTAGCCATTGTCGGAAGAACCGAGATTCCACCAGTATGTTCCTTCCAACACCTTATTGTAATACAACGAGACATCTTCCACCGAAGAGGCCATCGCCGAAACCAGCCCCATCAGGTCAACATGATGATTGTTGTGGAAAGTGTGGTCATAATGGACCATATTGTCCCAAGTCCAGGAGAAAGCATTGCTCCCGAAATAGCGGGCCTCGTTCTGCGATTCACCGGCTTTCGTTCCTCTATAGTAACCCGTGCGGCTCTGAGAATAATTGGGAGAGAAGGTTGTTTTGAAGAACAGGTCTTTGGTCGGTTTGAACTGAAGGAACATATTGCCGAGCATCGTCCAGGCAAGCTGGTTCTTCGCCTCATCCTCCATATACACCAAAGGACTGATCTGGTCGGTGAACTGATACTCATCCGTATGCAGCGCCATTTTGGCACCCGGCTTATAATTGATATTGCCGTTTTCGTCATAGGGCTGCATGTACGGATTCTCGCGGAAGGCATACTGGACAGCCTCGTCGCTGGCATAATCGTGGTTGATGCGGGCCAGATTGACATTGAAACCTGCCGTGACAAAACGGTTGATTTCCGTATCCAGACTTCCCTTCATATTGAATTTGTTCTGAGCGTCACCTTTATAGGTGCCGATCTCATCCGAATAGCCGATTCCAAGATAATAGTGCTGTTTGTCGGAACTTCCGGCCACCGACAGATAATGATTCTGCTGATGTCCCTGTTGCAGCACAAAATCAGGCCAATTATAGGTCTGGCCGTTCTCATACAATTCTTTCATACGGTAGATGCCCGACTCGCGGTCGAGAAGCAGACAGCGGCTCAAGTCTTCGTTGACCCAAACCGGCTTGCCGCCGTTCTCGCTGCCGTTGGCATAACTGAGGAATTTCATGAATCTGTATTGATAGAAATCCTCCGGGCTGAGGAACTGAGGCAAATGTCCCGCCTTGCTCAGACCATAATAAGCATCGTAAGAGATGACAGGTTTGGTGGCGCGGCTGCCTGCATTGGTACCGCCGCGTGTAGTCACCATCACAACGCCCGCAGTGGCACGGGAGCCATAAATGGCCGTCGAGGATGCATCCTTGAGGATATCGATCCGCTCTATATCCTGCGAATTGAGGAAGTCCATATTGTCGCAAATCACGCCGTCTATCACATAGAGAGGGCTCTGATCGCTGCTGATGGAATTCTTTCCACGGATCTCAATATTGAAACTTCCGTCAGTACGGCCGGAATTTCTGGTGATGCTAACTCCCGGCACCGCACCCTGAAGATTCTCCAGCACCGAGAAAGCACCCTTTTCGTTGAGTTTTTCCGTATTGACAGAACCGACCGCACCGGTCAAGTCTGTCTTTTTCACGGTATTATAACCTACTACCACAACCTCTTCCATCGCACGGACATCTTCTTCCATGACAATGGCCAGCACCGGGCGGTTGCCCACCGTCAGGGTCTGAGACAGAAAGCCTATGCTGGAAAAAGCCAGTTGGGTTGTGGAGGAGACTGAGGATAATGAAAACTGTCCGTTGATGTCAGTGACAGCGACGGCTTTGCCGTCTGCTGTCACTGTCACACCAATCATCGGATCGCCGGCTGCATCCTTGACGGTGCCTCTGACCTGTTGCTGGGCGAAAACACTCAGACAACAGAGAGCAAGCGTCCATGCAGCGATGAATCTTCTGATTTGCATAGAGGTTCTGTTTTATTCAAAAAAACGATATTATTTGTTGAGAATGTACTTTCTGCCGTCCATGATGACAAGGCCTCTGTAGTCTTTGTCCACCTTTTGACCGAGAATGTTGTACATGATGCCGTCCTTTCTGGCGAAGCGATAGCTTTGGATGCCGTCGGCATGGGAAGGATCGTACGGAGTGATCCAAATGCGGATAGAGCACTGTTCCTGATTGTTACCGCTGAAAATGAATTGGAATTCACCTTCGTAAGGTTCGTTTTCAAAATTGATGGTGGCAAATTTGTAACCGGCCTGATTGAAGACGGGAGCGTCCATCGTCGTCACACAAGGATCCAAGGGATACTTGGCGTTGTCAATGATTTTCTGATTGTCTTTCTCACCGGTTCCGATGGGATCCACCCATTCATAGCCACCTTCAGCCTCGCCATAACCGTAAGCATAGATGTAATCCCAGTTGTCACCCATGGAGTAGCCGAAGAATTCGATAGCGTACATCTTGTTCGCACCCAGTTTGATGACCTGATTGGTGTTGTTCTTGAAATTGAGACCATTGTCCCAACCTTGTCTTTCACCACGTTTCTGGAAATCACGACCACCGGCCGGTTCCAAGGTAATGTCGGTGTTGGTGAATTTCCAAACCGCCTGCGTACTGTTGACCGTGTCGATGGAGGCGCGGTCAAGATCCACATAATACACTTCATCAGCTGCCTTGGCACCCAAAATGCACAAAGCGGCAAGTGCAGCAAGAGTAAAAAGTTTCTTCATAAATGATTTGTTAAAAAGTTAATATTGGCCGGAAAAGACATCCGGTTATGATTGTCTGAATGGATGAAACATGAACAAAACCTTGAATCTAAAACGATACAAAGATATATAACGAATTATGACGTGCCATCCGAAACGTCATAATTCGCATAATGTCATGAAGAAAATAACAATATTTAACTTGATTTCGAGAGAAAATCTCCTCTACAAATTCTTTCCAAGCCGTTTCAGCAAATCGTGCGTGTGGCGGCGGGCATTCTCGATGATTTCATCCTCGCCTTGAATCCTGCCTTGACGCATCAGGGGACGACCCTGGCAGAACACCGTGTCGATGCAGGCCCGGTCGGCGGAATAGACCCAATCCGACTCAAAATGATGTCCGGGAACCAACTTGGGATCGTTGAGATTGACCAATAAGGCATCGGCATCCTTACCTACAGCCACCACCCCGGCATTCAGGCCGAAAGCCTCCGCACCATTACGGGTGGCCCACTGATAAACCTCCGATGCAGGCAATGCCTCTGCCCCGTAATTCAATTTGGCCATCAAGGAGGCGAATTTCATTTCTTCCAGCATATCCAGATTATTGTTGGAAGAAGAGCCGTCGGTGCCGAGAGTCATCTTCAGCGAATATTTCGAAATCAAAGGATACGGAATCGAACCCGAAGCGAGTTTCATATTGGAGCACGGATTGTGGGCAATCACCACACCTCTTTCCGCCAACAACTCTGCATCATGTTCACTCAGACAGACGCAATGGGCCGCCAGAACGTTGGGACCAAGCACTCCAAGCCGGTCGAGCCATTCCACGGGAGAACAGCCGTGCTGCTGACGGCAATCCGAATCTTCCGTTTGTGTCTCTGCCAAATGAATATGCAGCAGACGACCGTATTCCCTGGCCTTTTCCGCCGTCTGACGCAAAGTCTTCTCATCACAGGTATAAATGGCATGTGCTCCTATCGTCCAAGTGACTCCTTTGGCCCAAGTTTCCGGATGGGACGCCATGAAATACGCATCCTCAAAAGCGGCTTCCGGGTAAAACGACATCAGGCAATTGGTAACTGCCGCACGCATTCCCATTTCTTCGACCGCATCCTGACATGGACGCCAGTTGAAATACATATCGTTGAAGAAAACCGTACCGCTGTGTATCATTTCGAGCATCGAAAGACAGACGCCTGCCCGCATGTCCTCGGCCGTCATCTTTGCCTCCGCCGGCCAGATATGATCGTTGAGCCAGGTCTGCAAAGGCATATCGTCCGCATAGCCGCGCAAAAGACTCATCGCATTATGAGTATGTGTGTTGTAAAAGGCGGGGACAATGGCCATTCCTTTTCCGTCCAGCACCTCGGCCTCGGGATATCTCATCCGCAAAGCCGAGACATAAGAAGACGACGAAAGGGAATTTTCCGTTTGACTGGCCTCGATAGACTCAAAACGCCCATCCTTTATCAATACATCCGACAAACGGCCGTCGCATACGACCTGCTCTATCAAATAGGACTGTATCATGGAATGAAAATTTTAGAAGTTGAACTTTTGCCGTCCATATACTCCAAACGGACAAGATGAATACCGCTGACACCCGGGACGGAGAGACTGGCTTCTTTGCGGCCCTGGAGTTCCTCCGTCTGCAAAGTCTGACCCAGAAGGTTGAACAGCGACAGACGGTTCATCTGTTTGGAGGAACGGACACTCAATTCTCCGTTTCTGTTCATATAAATATAGGGGATACCTTCTTCCGCCAAATGACCGGGCAACGCAGAAATCACATCTTCGTACTCACCCTCGGTGATGTCGGCCACCAGGCTGTTGAGATAATGTTCCAACCAGGTATAGCCGTCCGGAGCATATTCATTGGCATCCGAAGCATCGGTATGGCTCAAATCGTGGCTGAATTCCCAATCGTCCGGAATGCCGTCACGGTCGGTGTCTTTGGGGGCCGGCGAGGATTGGTAATTACAATAGCCGTCACCATCCGAAGGCGTATCAATCAGACCGGCTTTCAGGGTTTTGGAACCGGTATAAGTGGCCGTCCCGTTTTCAGCTTCCATCGCCACACGGGCATCCGAGGCATCTCTCGAAATCGAGGCGCCGGCATATTGCAGCACTTTCTCAAAGGCCATTTCCGCCGAATGTGTTGGAATATACTCAAAATCAAGCGGTTTATTCAATTTACAATTGGCCAGTGACTCCCCCGAATTGTTTTTGATACCCGAAGCGGCCCAATTGTTCCCGGTCACTTCCGGACTGCCGAAAAGATAATTGCCTTCCAGATAATACACACCGTGGTTCAGGTTGCGCGCGGCCCCGTTGACCACCGTGGAATACGATTGTGAATCTTTGTCTATCTGCAAAAGACGGAAACGCACACTCGAAGTGGTTCCCGGACCATATTTGTAATAATTGCCGATAAAATTGTACTGACCGGCCGCCTCGCCGCCATAACAGCTGTTTCCACCCCAGTTATAGACCACATTATTGCGGAAATCCACTTTCTCGCAAGTGGTATTACCGCTGCCGTAGTTCAAACCGCTGCGTTTCCAACCGTTGAGACGGGGATTGCGGCTGTTGTGGTGAGCCAGAAGGTTGTGATGGAAAGTGGCGTTCTCTCCTCCCCACAAGCCGCCGTAACCGTGCGCGCCTTTGACGTGCTGGGAGGTATTGAGCGATTCATACAGCATACACCACTGCATCGTGAAATTCTGATTCCCATAGAAGGAAGCGCATTCATCCACCGAATAACTCATGGAACAGTGGTCGAGAATGATGTTCTTACGCCAACGTCCCCAGATAGCGTCGTCCTCGAAATTGGCGACCGCATCTCCCGGACGGAAACGCATGTACCGGATGATCACATTGTCGGCCTGGATACAAACGCTGTTGTCCTTGATACAGATACCGTCTCCGGGAGCCGTCTGGCCGGCGATGGTGAGATTGCCGTTCTTGATATCGAGCCGGCTTTTGAGTTCGATGATACCCGAGACACGGAACACGATGGTCCGGGTGCCGCTCTGATTGACGCACCAACGGAGCGTGCCTTCGCGGGTGCTGGCATTGCCGGTGTTGGTGTCGGCCAGCGAGGTCACAAAATAGACTTTGCCGCCTCTGCCGCCGGTGGTGTATTTTCCACCGCCTTCCGCACCGGGAAAAGCGGGGACTTGCGCCGCCTGTGATGCTGTACAGAAAAGCATCAGCATAAAAAGAACACAAGGTATGATTCTATTTTTCATAAGGGATTAAGGTGTGGGACAACAATTTCTTAATGTTTATGGTAACTGCGTTGGGCCTGTTCGTAGCGGGGTTCGCAGGTCAGGCTGATTCCCAAACGTTTGAATGTCATTTCATCCACCGAACTGACCATCACGGTGGTATGGGCCGTGGAGCCCTTAAGTTTCGGAAGTTGCTGCAAAGCTCTTTCCGCCAATTCGTTATGTGCTGCTGAGGAAGACAGGGCAATCAAAATCTCATCGGTATGGAGGCGCGGATTGCTGCTGCCGAGATATTCCGTTTTCAACGTCTGAATCGGTTCTATGGCCAGACGGGAAATCAGGTTGAAGCTGGGATCGATATGCGCGAGTTCTTTGAGCGCGTTGAGCAATACAGCCGAAAGCGGTCCGAGCAAGGCCGAGGTCTTACCGGTCACCAAAGTGCCGTCAGGGAGTTCCAAAGCCGCCGCCGGCAGTCCGCCGGTTTCGTTTTCGCGTTGCAAAGCCGCATCCACCACTATGTAGTCGGTCACTTTGAGATGAATCTGCTGCATCAGCATTTCCAATTTACCCAGACTGTCCTTGCTTTCTCCATAGCGTTTCCGGTCGCAGAGACATTTGTAATAGCGGCGGATGATTTCCTGACAGGAGGCTTTGCGGCAGATTCCATCGTCGATGATGCAGTTGCCGGCCATGTTGACACCCATATCGGTCGGACTTTTGTAGGGGCTGGTACCGTAAATCATCTCAAAGGTGGCGTTCAAAACCGAAAAGGCCTCCACATCGCGGTTGTAATTGACCGTGGAAACGCCGTATGCCTCCAAATGGAAAGGATCGATGATATTCACATCGTTCAAATCGGCGGTGGCGGCTTCGTAGGCCAGATTGACCGGATGCTGCAAAGGAAGATTCCATATCGGGGAGGTCTCAAATTTGGCATAGCCGGCATTGACACCGCGTTTATGTTCGTGATAAAGCTGCGAAAGACAGACGGCCAGTTTTCCACTGCCCGGCCCGGGTGCCGTAATCACCACCAGAGGACGGTCGGTGACGATATAATCGTTTTTGCCGTAACCTTTGTCGGATACAATCAGTTCCACATTGTTGGGATATCCGTCGATAGGGAAATGGCGATAGACTGCGATGTCGTTTTCCTTGAGTTTCTTCTCGAAACGCAAAGCCGAAGGCTGATCGTTGAATTTGGTCAGACAGACACTGCCCACGTACAATCCGACATTATTGAATTCATCCATCATCCTCAAAACATCTTCATCGTAGGTAATGCCGTAATCACCACGGATTTTATTCGATTCGATATCCTCCGCATTCAAGGCGATGACAATCTCAATCTGATCCTTGAGCTTGAGCAGCATCTGCAATTTGGAGTCGGGCTGGAATCCGGGCAGGACACGCGAGGCATGATAGTCATCGAAAAGCTTGCCTCCGATCTCCAGATAGAGTTTGTCACCGAACTTTTTGATACGTTCCGCAATATGAGACGACTGCATACTCAAGTAGCGATCGTTGTCAAAGCCAGTTTTCGCATTCATAACCAAAATATATGTTTTTACAAAAGTAAGCATTTTTCCGTTTTTCCACAGTCATCAGCTGGATTCTTTTAATAAAATGCTTAAATTAGCCTCCCGACAGCCGAGATGGGTCGAAGAGATATCCATTTCGATTAAAGCTCAACTTAAATAATTGATTATGAACGCAATAAAAATAGACTTGAACGATTACGCATACGCCGGGGAAGGAGCCAACGGAGCCAGTTACAACCATAAGAGCGACCCCAGAATCATGATGAAGCTCTATAATGCCAATGCTCCCTACGAAATCATCACCGATGAGTATGAACGGGCGCAGAAAGTCTATGCCATGGGAATTCCCACGCCCCGCCCCGGAGATTTTGTCACCGACGGACAAGGCCGTTACGGAATACGGTTTGAACGCATTCAGGGTAAAAAGTCGTTTTCCAGAGCCATTTCCGATGAGCCGCAACGCTTGGAGGAACTGGCCCGCGAATTCGCAAGGATGTGCCTGCAGCTTCACTCCACCCGGGTGGACACGAGCCAATTTCCGAGCATAAAGGATGAAGACATCCGGATGCTGGACGAAAGTCCGTTTTTCAAACCGGAAGAACGCGAGAGAGTCCGGAAGTTCATTCTCAGCATTCCCGATACCGACACAGCCCTGCACGGCGATTTGCAGTACAGCAATGCCATTCTGTCCGAAAGCGGAAAATATTTCATTGATTTAGGAGATTTCTCGTACGGTCATCCCTATTTCGATCTCGGACAGGTATTGCTCACCTGCTACTATTCTCCCGACCGCTTCATACGCGAAGTTTTTCATCTCGAACCGGCCACCGCCAGGGAATTCTGGAAATATTTCGTCAAAGAATATTTCGGGGAGAATGCCGACCTCGAAGCTGTCACGGAGATGATCCGTCCGTTCTCGGGTCTGAAAACACTGATTATCGAGCGGAATGTGGGATATTATCATCCCCATTTCCACAAACTGCTCGAAGACATTCAGTATTGAAATCACGCTCTATTCGCCATACTCAATCTCGAGGATTCTCGGTTGTTCGTTCAAAGGCCTGAAAACCTTTACGAAACAATGACCGCCGCCTTCCTGGTTCTCATAACGGCAATAATACAGGTAATTGATGCCGGCCACCACCTGTGTGCCGACCGAAAGCGGCGTAAAAACCGTCGTACTGTCTTGAGTGACAGCACGGAAAAGCTCCATTTCTTCTTCGGTCAGTTCCCGCTGCCCGGTGAAACCTCCCACGACGGCATCAGAATGCGGGCATATGGATTCAGCCGCCTCATGCGGCGAGGGCTTGACCATAGCCGGCACCGACCATAACACCAGAACGATGACTGCCGCCAAAGCGATAAGGCTTAATAAGGTTGAAATGATTGTCTTCTTTTTCATATTATTCACTTTCAACAATTCGAAGAACCTGTTTTGAATTCTCACCACAAAAATCCGAAAAAAAATCTTACATTTGTCCAATATTCAGAACCGCCTTTCAAAAAAATTCGATCATCAATTCATTTACCGACATGAAAAAGTTTCATTTTATCTTTCTCCTTGCCTGGGCTCTTCCGATGCTGGCCCAAGACAGTTCTCTGACCAGACAGCCATTCGCCTACGTCGGGGAATGGGACACCCGCCATCCCGACCGCCAAAGCCTTTTTGTCGTGAACAACGGTCAGGTCACTTTCCAATACTGCATTCCCATGCATGACGCTCAGGGAAGGATTCAAGAATTTGACGATATAAGAGTGTTGCCGGACGGAAGAATTCTTTATGCGGCCATGTCTCAACTGGGCATGCTCAGTCCTAAAGGGAAATTGTTATGGCAATATATCTGTCCGTCGGGCACCGAGTCACATTCCTGCCAGCCTCTGGACAAAGACCGGGTCTATTTCGCTCTGAACGGCGTTCCCGGCAAAATCGTCATCTGGAACACCAAAACCGACCGCATGGAAAAAGAAATCATCGTTCCGACGGCCGGCACCAACACCCACGGACAGTTCAGACATGTCAGACGCACGGAAGACGGGACGTTCGTAACGGGGCTGCTGCCGGAGAAAACCGTGGTGGAAATTGACGCTGACGGCCATATTCTCCA
>JAZRWU010000103.1:0-6298 GCA_045599885.1 Bacteroidales bacterium
CTTCAATCAGGACAATACCGCCGGCTACGACTATCTTCAGTTCATTGACCGTTCACTCCTACCGGTGCGCGACAGTCTCAGCCGAACGACGTTTGTCCGCCGTCGCAGCAACCAGAAAGCTCCCGCCACCATAAACATGAACCTTCAGCTCGACATCACACCGCAAGCTGAAATCGCCCTGGTCACCAATTCGGAAACGGGAGACGGATTGCGCGGGCGCGGCAACGGACGCATCCGGGTAGTCTACGGTAACCGCGACAATCTGGCGCTCTATGGCCGTTATGAATTGGAAAACGGACGCTACGAGTTCAGCATGATGGACATTCTCAGACGCGCCTTCAACATAGAATCGGGCAGCTACATCAATTTCTACGGAGATCCGATGTCGGCGACGATGGACATCAACGCCAGTTACGGCATCAGCAATGTATCCTTGGCCGACCTGCTCGACGAAAGCGAGATTGCCGCACTCAACCTCAACCGTACCAGCATCCCGGTCAATTGTACGCTGAACCTATCCGGCGAGCTGAGCCAACCGGCCATCCGCCTGGGTCTGGACTTCCCCAATGCGGACGAAGAGTTGCAACGGCGCATCCTCAATGTCATCAACACCGACGAAATCCTCAACCGTCAGATTGTCTATCTGATGCTGCTCAACCGTTTCGCCGCCACCGACCTCAGTGCGGCCGGCGCTACGGGCAACAACAATATGACCGCCGTGGTCGGAGCCACGCTCAACACACTCTCCACCCAACTCAACCGGATGATTTACCAGGCACTTGGCACCGACAATCTGTCGCTCGGTTTCAATTACCGCTACGACGACCTGGCCGCCGGTCTCGGTGAATGGCAGGTGGCCATGACCAGTCAGCTGCTCGACAACCGGCTTATCATCAACGGCAACATCGGTTCGCGCGAGGACCTGGTCAACAACAACACTCAGTTCATCGGCGACTTCGACTTGGAATACAAATTCAGTTCATCCGGGCGTTGGCGGCTGAAAATGTTCAACCGTTCCAACGACAGCCGTTACTTCAAGTCGGCGATGACCACTCAAGGTGTCGGCGTGGTCTATAAAGAATCGTTCAACACTTTGGGAGAATTACGTCGGAACTACATAGAACGGCTGGTACACCAGATTCTCAAAAGTAAATCCGAGTCGGATTTCAACAACCCGGAACGTCGTAGAATCCAAGTGGATGCCGAAGGGGTGAAAAAATAACCTTGCCGCTATTTGGCAGCAAGGTTATTCCGTATCGAGTCCGATATTTCCGTATTCATCAATAGGCTTTGGCGATGATGACACGCTGAGCCGAAGGTTTTCCGGTCACCATGCACTTGCCCGGAGTCTTGTCCCCGGCGAGAGGCACGCAGCGGATAGTGGCTTTGGTTTCTTCTTTGATCCGTTCTTCAGTTTCGGTCGTACCGTCCCAATGGCAAAGGAAGAAGCCGCCGTCCTCGATGCGTTCCTTGAACTCATCGTATGAATCCACCTTATATATATGGCTGTCGCGGTATTTCTCCGCCTTGACATAGATGTTCTTCTGAATCTCATCGAGAAGTCCGGGCAAATATTGGGAAATACCTTGAAGTTCACGTGTTTCCTTGGTGAGAGTATCACGACGGGCCACTTCGATCGTACCGTTCTCCAAATCGCGCATACCCATCGCCAGACGGACGGGCACACCTTTCAATTCGTACTCCGAGAACTTCCAACCGGGTTTCTTGGTGTCGTTATTGTCGAACATCACGCGGATTCCGGCATCCTGAAGCTCACGCACCAGCGCCTCGGCCTTTTCGGCAATCTGGGAGCGCTGTTCGTCATTCTTGTAAATAGGCACGATAACCACCTGATATGGAGCCAGCATCGGAGGCAATACTAGACCGTTGTCGTCGGAATGCGTCATGATCAACGCACCCATCAGACGGGTGGAGACGCCCCAGGAAGTGGCCCAGACATAATCGGTCTGGTTCTCCTTATTGACAAAAGTCACATCGAAAGCCTTGGCGAAATTCTGACCGAGGAAATGCGAGGTGCCGGCCTGCAAAGCCTTACCGTCCTGCATCATAGCCTCGATGGTATAGGTGTCGAGGGCGCCGGCGAAACGCTCGTTGGCCGATTTGACACCCCGGATGACCGGCATAGCCATATATTGTTCGGCAAAATCACCATAGACGCCCAACATCTTGCGGGCTTCCGCTTCGGCCTCGTCACGGGTGGCGTGTGCCGTATGGCCTTCCTGCCAGAGGAATTCGGCGGTGCGGAGAAAAAGGCGGGTACGCATCTCCCAACGGACCACATTGGCCCACTGGTTGCAGAGGATAGGCAGATCACGATAAGAATGAATCCAATTCTTATAGGTACTCCAGATGATGGTTTCCGAAGTCGGACGGACAATCAGTTCCTCTTCCAGTTTCGAAGCCGGATCGGCAATCAGCTCAGTTCCGTCAGCGGACATTTTGAGACGGGAATGTGTCACGACGGCACATTCCTTGGCGAAACCTTCCACGTGCTCGGCTTCCCGGCTGAGATAGGATTTGGGAATGAACAAAGGAAAATAGGCGTTCTGATGCCCTGTGGCCTTGAACATCTTATCGAGTTGCGCCTGCATTTTCTCCCAAATGGAATAACCGTAAGGTTTGATGACCATACAGCCGCGGACCGCCGAATTTTCCGCCAAATCGGCCTTGACGACCAGGTCGTTGTACCATTGTGAATAATTCTCGCTTCTTGGAGTGAGTTCTTTGAGTTCTTTTGCCATAGTTGTTTCAAATTTGGCGGCAAAGATAATCAAAATGAATGAGCAGAATCGTAGGCAAAGCCCAAATATTCTTTTATCTTTGCAGAATATTATAATATCATATTATATGATGATTCGCGAACAACTGTCCTCATTGGATGCCGTCAATCTCAATCTTGGCGGCGGAACCGGCATGGCACTCAGCATTGTGTTGGCATTGATCATGTTCGGCATTGCCTTAAACATCAAGGCTGAGACCTTGAAAAACGTATTCACCAAACCCAAATCCATCCTGACGGGGGTGCTGCTCCAATGGATCGGTCTTCCTTTGATCACCTTCATTCTCATCGCCATTCTCAATCCCTGGCTCACTCCTATGGTCGCTTTGGGTATGTTGTTGGTATCCAGTTGTCCCGGAGGCAATATTTCCAATTTCATGAGTTCTCTGGCCAAAGGCAACATCGAGCTTTCGGTCAGTATGACGGCCGTCACCACCGTCTGCGCCCCTTTCATCACACCGGTCAATTTCTGGTTTTGGGGAACGATGTACCTCAAATTCGCCAATCTGTCCGGTACCATGAGCATACCTGAGCTCTCCATTCCGTTCTGGGATATGTTCTGGCAGGTTTTCACCATTCTGGGGATTCCCATTGTGCTGGGTATGCTCTGCGCCCATTGTCTTCCGCGCGTCACGGCTGCCATCAAGAAGCCCTTCTCCATTTTCTCCATAGTGGTATTCATCGCGATGGTGCTGATTATGTTCATTCCCAATTGGCAGCTTTTCGTCCAATACATCATCTTCATCTTCATTCTGGTGATGATTCACAACGCCACGGCTTTCGCCACGGGATTCACAGGAGCCAAACTGATGAAATTGCCCGAAAACGACCGCCGATCCATCACCATCGAAGTGGGCATACAGAATTCCGGACTCGGTCTGACACTGCTGCTCAATCCGATGATTTTCAAACCCGAGCTTTGGAACAATCCCGAAAGCGGCATTCTTTACGGCGGAATGCTTTTCGTGACGGCATGGTGGGGAATCTGGCATATTATCTCCGGATTGACAATTGCCGGTCTATGGTCGAAAAAGCCTTATAAAAAAGAGGTGACAGAGAACCTGATATGAATTGAGTTCCCGATGATTTGATCTGAATAGTGGACAATATTCTTGACAATCTGAACGATGTACAAAAAGAGGCGGTCATCTACAACGATGGCCCTTCTTTGATTATAGCCGGAGCCGGCAGTGGAAAAACGCGTGTGCTGACACGAAAAGTCGCCTATCTGTTGAGTCAGGGATTGGCGCCGTGGAGCATCATGGCCCTGACCTTCACCAACAAGGCTGCCCGGGAGATGAAAGAACGTATCGCCGCCATGATAGACGGAAAATCGGCTTCTCGCCTCTGGATGGGCACTTTCCATTCCATCTTCCTGCGCATTCTCAGAGCGGAATCGGCCGCGCTCGGTTTTCCTTCCGATTTCTCCATCTACGATACCGCCGACACCAAAAGTCTGATCCGCAGCATCCTCAAAGAGATGCAGCTCGATGAGAAAGTCTATAAGCCCAACGTGGTCTGCCATCGGATTTCCATTGCCAAAAATGCGATGATCACCCCCAGCGACTATGCTGACACCATTGATTATCAGCAACGTGACAACGACAGCCGGATGCCCCGCATCACTCAAGTCTATGCCCGTTACGCCGAACGGTGCCGACGGGCCAACGCTATGGACTTCGACGATATCCTGCTCTATACCAACATTCTATTCCGGGATCATCCGGAGATTCTGGCAGCCTATCAAGAGCGTTTCCAATTTGTCCTGGTAGATGAGTATCAAGACACAAATTCCGCTCAACACTTGATAGTCAAACAATTGGCAGCCAAACACCATAAAGTCTGCGTCGTAGGAGACGATTCGCAGAGCATCTACTCCTTCCGCGGCGCCGACATTGAGAATATCCTTCAGTTCCAGCGTACTTATCCGGAATGCCGCCTGTTCAAACTGGAGCAGAACTACCGTTCCACCCAAAACATCGTCAATATCGCCAACAGTCTGATTCAGAAGAATAAGAACCAAATCAAGAAACAAGTCTTCTCCAAACGGGAATGCGGTTCTCTCATCCGGATCGTCAGCGCATTCTCCGATGTGGAGGAAGCCTATATGGTGGCCGGAAAAATCAGCGAACAACGGATACGCAGTCACGATTCCTGGGAAGATTTCGCCATTCTGTACCGGACCAACGCGCAATCACGCCTTTTGGAAGAGGCTATGCGCAAACGGAATATCCCCTACCGTATCTACGGAGGTCTGTCGTTCTATCAACACAAGGAAGTCAAAGATGTCATCGCCTATATGCGGATGGCGGTCAATCCCGCAGACGAGGAATCGTTCAAACGCATCATCAACTATCCGGCCCGAGGCATCGGAGACACCACTTTGGGTAAACTTCAGAGCCTCGCCGCCGAACAGCAGCTGCCGTTGTGGAACATTCTGCTGGCACCCGAACAATTCAATCTGCCTGTCAACAGCGGCACTTTGAAGAAACTGACGGCATTCCGCGACATCATCCTGCATCTGCAAAGCCGCGTCACCGAATGTACAGCCTACGAATTTACGGAGGAGCTGCTGGTCTGCAGCGGCATTCAGGCCGATTTGGCCCTCGACTCCACCCCGGAAGGCATCACGCGCAAGGAAAACATCCAGTCACTGATGGGCGGCATACACGATTTCTGCCAGGAGCGCTTGGAAGAAGGCGAAGAAAGCATTCTGGTGACCGATTTCCTTTCGGAAGTTTCCTTGCTCACCGATCAGGACGACAGCGGAAAAGAAGGAGGAGAGCGTGTCACGCTGATGACAGTCCACGCCGCCAAAGGATTGGAATTCAACAATGTATATATCACCGGTCTGGAAGAGAACCTCTTTCCCTCCCAACGCACCGTGGAATCCGAAAGCGAGATTGAAGAGGAACGGAGGCTGCTCTATGTGGCCATCACGCGCGCCAAGGACAATTGCTGCCTGCTGTATGCCAAAAGCCGTTTCCGTAACGGACAGACCGAGTATTCACGGCCAAGCCGCTTTCTCTACGATATGGACCGCAGTCTGATGGATCTGCCGGCCAGACCCGCACCGACGCCCACCCCGACTGAAAATGCGGCTTTCGGCGACCGGAAGGCTTATCCAAGCCGTTCCGGATATGGAAACCAGAGCCATTCGCCCTCCGAGCGGACATATTACAGTCCGAATACGGGCCACGCCGTTTCCGAGAATACCAGCCGTCCGGCATCGGGGCCGAGAAAACTGACACGTCTGACTACGACAGGCAGCGGAGCTTCGCAAGGCTCCCAACATGTCCAAACGATGAAAGGGGCATTCCGGGTAGGTCAGCGAGTGCTGCACGAGCGGTTCGGCGAAGGCGTGATTGAGCGCATCGAAGGCGAAGGCGACAACTGCAAGATCGGCGTTCAGTTCACCCATGCCGGTTTCAAGCTCCTGCTGATCAAATACGCCTCCATGAAGGCCCTCGATTAAGAACCTGTTTTGAATTCTTTCAA
>JAZRWU010000104.1:0-3666 GCA_045599885.1 Bacteroidales bacterium
CCTACCGATAGACAACACCTGATTTGAGCGCGCATAACGGAGAGTATATACACGGGTGGCATTCATTCCCAACAGCCAATCACCGATGGCGCGCATCAGGCCGGCTTCGTAGAGATGTTGATAATCGTCCTGAGAGCGTATGAGTCCGAATCCCTCCCGTATGGCTTCCGGAGTCAGAGAGGATATCCAAAGACGCTCCACCGGGCAGCTGCATCTGGCCTTGTGTAAAACCCAACGTTGTATCAGTTCTCCTTCCTGACCCGCATCTCCGCAGTTGATGACTTTATCCGCCTGTCGGACCAGATTCTGAATAATGCCGAACTGTTTTTGGACACCCGCATCGTCGGCCACCTTGATGGAAAAACGCTCTGGGATCATCGGCAGACGTCCCAAGGCCCAGGGCTTCCAATAATCCGTGTATTCTTGCGGTTCCAGCAGACGGCAAAGATGTCCGAAAGTCCACGTAACCTGATATCCGTTGCCTTCGATATAGCCGTCCCGACGCGCAGTGGCACCCAGAACAGCGGCAATATCTTTAGCCACAGATGGTTTTTCGGCAATGCAGACGATCATTATTCGGATGAATTATGTTACTGCAAAAGTACGATTGAGCCGATGACTCTCCAACACTCAACCGAAGTTTTTTCCAAATTGCATTATCATAAGAAATACCGTACTTTTACGGCCGGATTCAGACCAATACAGTCACATCATGTCAGAACGGATATATTTTTTTGATACAACCCTGCGCGATGGCGAACAAGTGCCTGGCTGCCAGCTCAACACCATTGAGAAAGTCCAGATCGCCAAGGCTTTGGAGAATCTCGGAGTGGATGTGATAGAAGCCGGCTTCCCCATTTCAAGTCCAGGAGATTTCCGTTCGGTGCAGGCGGTGGCCCAAAATATCCGCGAATGCACCGTCTGCGCCCTCGCCCGTTCCGTGAGAAAAGACATTGATGCTGCGGCTGAAGCATTGAAATCAGCCCGAAGGCCTCGCATTCATACCGGTATCGGCACTTCCGATTACCATATCTCACACAAATTCAGTACAGATAAGGAGAATATTCTGAATCAAGCCGCAGAAGGAGTCCGTTATGCCAGACGCTTCACGGACGATGTGGAATTTTATGCCGAAGATGCCGGACGGACCGATAATGAATTCCTGGCCCGCGTCATAGAAGCTGTCATCAAAGCCGGTGCCACTACGGTCAATATTCCTGATACGACCGGTTATTGTATGCCGGAAGAATATGCCGCCAAAATCCGCTATTTGCGCGAATATGTGGAAGGCATAGACAAGGTTGTTATCTCAACTCATTGTCACGATGATTTGGGTATGGCCACTGCTAATACCATGGCCGGAATTCAAGCGGGCGCACGTCAGGTGGAAGTCACCATCAACGGTCTCGGCGAACGGGCCGGCAACACCGCCTTGGAAGAAATCGCCATGATACTCAAGTCGCGGAACGATATCCACTTCAGCTCCGGGCTCCAAACGCATCATATCATCCAGACCAGCCATTTGGTTTCCAATCTGATGGGAATGCCTGTGCAGGCCAACAAATCGGTGGTCGGCCGCAACGCCTTCGCACATTCTTCCGGCATTCATCAGGATGCCATACTCAAAAGTCGTGACACATACGAGATTATCCGGCCGGAAGATATCGGATTGGACGAATCCTCCATTGTGTTGACCGCCCGTAGCGGCCGTTCTGCCCTGCGACACCGCCTCGCTTCTTTCGGAGTGACAGTCAGTGAGGAAAGAATGGAACAGGTATATGAGAAATTCCTGCAACTCGCCGACCGCTACAAGTTCGTCAAAGATGACGACCTTCTGGCCTTGGTGGGTCAGGAACGCAATGCCAACCGTCGCATCAGACTCGACTACCTCAACGTATCCGCCGGCAAAGGCATCGTGTCAGAAGCGGTTATCAGGCTCAACATCGCCGGCGAGATTCAAGAGGCTCACAGCGAGGGAAACGGCCCGGTCGATGCTGCTATCCGGGCACTCAAAAAAATCATTCATCTGGATATGACCATGCAGGAATTTCTGATCCAATCCATCAACAAAGGCAGTGATGACACCGGAAAAGCCCATATGCAGGTGATGTATCGTGGCAACAATTATTATGGTTTCGCCGGCAACACCGACATCGTCACCGCCACGGTCGAAGCCTATATAGACGCCATCAACAAATTCGAGATGTTCAATCCGTAACTCTGGCCAGCTCCAGACATCCCAATATAAAAGCCCCGGTCGCTTTGCCGTCGTTATCGCGGACACGCTCGTGAATATAATACTCAAAACTTCCGTCCCGATAAGGATGGCCGCCAAGTCCACCGACAGCACAACATTGCTTCAACGAAATGGTTCCGTCTTCGTTCTCCACTATCAGATGGGCGCGGAAACCGTCGAGAATACGCCCGGCCATACGTTTGTAAGTCATAGGCAGATAGCCTTTGTTGGCGGCTTTGGCGTAGAAATACATCATCATCGCCGAAACCGAGGCTTCGAGATAATTGCCCTCGCGATCGCCGGCATCCACCACCTGATACCAAAGATGTGAATGAGGATCCTGCCAACGTGCCATGCCCTCGGCCAGACGTCCTACCACATCCAGCACCTGACTGCGTTGCGGATGGTTCTCCGGCACAAAATCCAGAATATCGACCAAAGCCATGGCATACCAGCCGATAGCGCGTCCCCAGAAATTGGGGGAATGGCCGTTCTCATCCGACCAGGCCTGCTCATGAGATGAATCCCAAGCATGATAGAACAAGCCTTTTCCTGCATCGTAGGTATGCGCGTCGGCGAGCAGAAGTTGTCGGACGGCCTCGTCTATCCAAGCTCTGTCACCACTGAAAGCGCCATATTGGGCCAGGAAAGGTCCGGCCATATACAGACCGTCCAGCCATTGCTGCTGAACATAGATTTTCTTATGCCAATATGCGCCTTCGGGCGTTCTGGGCTGGGAACGCATCTGCTTATCCATCAATGTGTCAACCGCTTGCTTAAAGCGCGGCTCAGCGGTGGCGGCATACAGGTCAAAGAGCATCTTACCGGAATTGATGAAGTCAAGATTGTAGGAAGCCGGATCATAGAGATGAATCTGTCCTTGAGGCCCGACAATCGTGTCCATCCATTGATACACATAATCGTAATAACGCTGAAAACCGGTAGCGCACCATGCCGCCCATACGGCTTTGGCTCCAAGGCCTTGCGTATATCCGAAAAACAGCCTGGAACCGTAATCAAACTGATAGAGTTGAGGGCAACGTCTCATCTCATTTTCCAGCATCTTCAATCCCCAATAATTCCCATCATCCGTAGCATTCATCTGACTTTCAGGATAATACTTCGGGGCGCAATTCTGTCGGTATTCGTAGGGACTGCTGGAACCGCCTTGTGCGAAGGCTGGAGACACACAGAGAAAAGCAAGAATGATGAGCGGCAGGCAAAAGGCTGTTTTCTTCATTTTCGATTAAAATATGGGTTATCGGATGTTCTCAGAACTTTTTTGCAAAAGTAGATTATTTTAAGAACCTGTGTAAGAACCTGTTTTGAATTCTTTCAAAATATTTATTATGACGCTGTTATTCCGCTGCTTTGATGGTCTTTTGGCCTGCTTTGAGCCATCCTTTCGCTCACATAGCCCGCTATGCTCG
>JAZRWU010000105.1:0-5478 GCA_045599885.1 Bacteroidales bacterium
CGTCGTAAATTCTTCGGTACGCTCTACAATACCTATTCGTTCTTCGCCTTGTATGCCAATGTGGACGGTTTTGACGGTTGCGAGCCTCAGATACCGGTTGAAGAACGTCCCGAAATCGACCGTTGGATTTTGTCTCTTCTGAATGAGCTTATCAAGCAGACGGATGAGTTCTATGCCACCTATGAGGCTACGAAGGCGGGTCGTGCCATTTCTGATTTCGTATGTGAGAATCTGAGCAACTGGTATGTCCGTCTCAACCGTAAGAGATTCTGGGGTGGCGGAATGACCAAAGACAAATTGTCAGCATATCAGACCTTGTATTCCTGTCTGGAAACGGTCTCCCGTCTGATGGCTCCTATCGCTCCGTTCTATGCCGATCAGCTGTTCCTTGATTTGAATGCGGTCACGGGCGGCAATACCATGCAGTCAGTGCATCTTGCCCAATACCCTGCCGCTGATGAGAGTCTGATTGACGAGCCTCTCAATCTCCGTATGCAGATGGCTCAGCAGATATCTTCCATGGTCCTGGCGCTGCGTCGCAAGGTGAATATCAAAGTCAGACAGCCGCTGCAAGCCATCATTATTCCTGCTCTGGACAAAGAACAGCAGGATGCCATCGAAGCCGTCCGTTCTCTGATTCTGGGAGAAGTCAATGTCAAGGAATTGCGTTTCGTGGAGAATGCCGCCGGTATTCTGGTGAAGCGGATTAAACCCGATTTCAAGAAACTGGGTCCGAAGTGCGGCAAACAGATGAAAGCTGTCGCGGAGATTCTGAAAAACCTCGATCAGGAGAGTATTTTCGGTTTTGAGGCTCAAGGTTGGTATGATTTGGAAATAGAAGGACAAAGCATCCATATTGAAAGTTCCGATGTGGAATTCTTCTCAGAAGACATTCCGGGCTGGCTGGTGGCCAATGAAGGCAGACTGACAGTCGCGCTTGAAGTGGAAGTCTCTGAAGAATTGAGGCAGGAAGGTATTGCCCGTGAATTGGTCAACCGTATTCAGAACATCCGTAAATCGCAGGGATTTGAGATAACGGACCGTATTCACATTGAACTGAGCCGCCATGAAGCTGTCAATCAGGCGGTCAGCAACTGGTCGTCCTATATCGCATCGCAGGTTCTGGCAGACCGCATAGAACTGAAAGACCAGGTGGTTGATGGCACGCTTCTTGATATGGAAGAGATACAGTTGACGGTCAAGGTGACCAAGACTGAATAGATAACCATAAATTCAAAAAAAGTATGGCTGATATTATCCGTTATTCCGATGCCGAGCTCGAAGAGTTCCGGGTCTTGATTGTAGAAAAGCTCGAAAAAGCGAGAGCTGAGTATGAACAGTTGCAGAAGAGCCTTCAGGGTAATGATGTGGCTGATACGTCGCCGACTTTCAAAGCCTTTGAAGACGGAGCCAGTTTTCAGCAAAAGGAAGAAGTCTCGCGTTTGGCCGCACGTCAGGCAGATTTCATCCGCCATTTGGAGGCCGCTTTGCTGAGAATTGAGAATAAAACCTATGGTATCTGCCGTGAGACGGGCAAGTTGATTCCGAAAGAACGTTTGCGCGCCGTCCCTCACGCCACGTTGAGCATTGAGGCAAAAGGTAAATAACTCTATGTCAATTGCTTCGAAACGAGCGACAAAAGCCGTTATCATCATTATTCTGGCTATTGTCCTGGATCAGATTCTGAAGATTTTCGTGAAGACTCATTTTTGTCTTCACGAGAGTCTTCGCATCACCGATTGGTTCTATTTGTATTTCACCGAGAACAATGGAATGGCGTTCGGTTGGGAGTTCTTCGACAAGATTTTCCTGACTTTGTTCAGAATTGTCGCTGCCGGGCTGCTGATCTGGTATCTGACATATTTGTGCAAGCGTCCTAAGTTTCCGACAGGTTATATCGTCTGTATCGCGCTGATTATCGCAGGCGCTTTGGGAAATGTCTTCGACTGCCTTTTTTACGGATTGATTTTCGATGACAGTTATGGCCATTTGGCTCAATTGTTTCCCGAGGCGGGCGGATATGCGCCTCTGTTTTATGGACGGGTGGTGGATATGCTGTACTTTCCATTGATTGACACGACTTTGCCGGATTGGTTTCCGATTTGGGGCGGCCAGAATTTTATCTTTTTCCGTCCGGTGTTCAATCTTGCCGATTCCTGTATTACGGTCGGTGTGTTGGCCGTGCTGATATTTTACAATAAATATATCCGTTAATGTTCAGGCTTTCTTCTGCCGATGTCCGTAGGATGCGTCCTGCTTTCTTGAAAAAGCGCGGGATGGTTTTGGTGGCTTTGTGCTGCCTGCTGTCCGCATCTTGCCGTCATTCGGAAGAAGGATGCCGTATTCTGCCGTTCAACAAGTTTACGAAAGTGCTTACGGATGTCTATCTGACGGAGGCTATGCTCAGTCAGATGGATGCAGCCAAGAAAGTGGAATGGATTCGAGGAGTGCAGCCTAAGTATTTCCAAGATGTCACTTACAGCTGGGTTTTGGACAAGTATCATATCACGGAAGATGAATTCTATGCCTCTGTCTCTTATTACAGTGGGAATGGGCACGATATGATTGAGGTTCTTGACAAAGTCGAGGCAAGATTGAATGAACTGAAATCTGAAAATGATGAATTGATGGCAGTCGCCGAAAAAGAAGAAGAACAGCGGAAGTTCGAGCAAGCCTGGAAAACAGTCAATATTGATTCCCGTCTGAGTATTCTTTGTGCGGAAATGACCCGTCTGGACAGCCTGTACGAAGTGGAGTTGAGCAAGACGCCGCGCGCCCGACGTGATGCAAAGGTATTGGCACAGGAAAATATATTGCCAAAGAATTTTTCGGAACAGCAATTGGATCTGTATTTTACCGATGATACTCTGATAGTGGAATCCGGAGATAAAACCACCAAGTGCTACCGTTTTTTCAATCGTCGGATAGATACTTTGGAACAGCAGTATCAGGCATTGGCGGACTTTAGAAAAAATGATACTACGGGCATCATTCCCGACAGTCTGCTCTTGGATTGGAGAGAGTTGGCCGATATCATGGAACCTCTGGAGGCAGGTCGGTGGACAGTCCTGACGGATTCTGTATGGTTCAGGATGTTGTGTGACACTTCATGGACTCAAAGCGATTTTTGTCTGAAAGGCGGATTATGTTCCTGCGGGGAAGAATGCCAATGCAAGGACAGTTGCGGCTGTGTCAAGAATACCTCTTCTGCGGTCATTGAATACCTGTCTGCCTATGTGGCTTGGGACAATGAATTGGATCATCTGTGGAAGATGGCGGTTCAGACCCGGGAAGCTATCCAAAAAGAGAAAGACAAACATCCTTATCCTTCGGAAATATTTAAGGAAGTGATTCCTGATTCCGAAGAACCCGAAATGACCAAGGCGCAGTTCCGCAAGGCGAAACGTCAGGAAGCCAAAATGCAGAAAGCTTTGGCGAAAACTTTGAAAGAGGCTGCTGAGGAGCAGTCGCAGGAAGATGATCAGGCACCGAAACGGGCCCGCAAAGAAAAACGCGGAAAGCAGGTCTCAAGGAAAATGGTCGTACCGGCCGATTCATCCCAAGAAGAATCCGTCAGCGAATAGAGATGCCTTGAATTCCGATTATCTGCATCTTCTGCGGAACTCTGAGCAGACAATGGCTGTGGCGGTAGATACGTTGAGAGATTCAGAACAGGCTCTCGATGCGGGGAAATTCGGTATCAGCAAGCGTCTGTCGGCACAGGCTGCGGCTTCGGAAGAAACTCCATTCCCCTCATTCCCCATGACAATGATACCGTTGTCCGAGAGCGCGGCCTCATAGATGTTATCTCCATCCAAAAAAGTTCCATATATAGGGCTGCCGATATGTTGCAGGAAAACAGGAAGATCCACATAGTGAATCCTTATCCGTCCGATGGCGCCCATACTTGCCTGTACGCATTTGGGGTGATAGGCATCTACGGTGCCGATGGAGCAGAAAATGTCTTCAATTCCAAACCAGTCCGCCGTCCGGATGATGGTGCCGAAATTCCCGGGATCCTGAATATTGTCCACAGCCAGGCATAATTGTTGCCGGATATCTTCCAAACGATAGGTGTATTGAGGAATGTCAAATACGGCAAGGACTTCCTGAGGCGCATGGAGCAGGCTGAGGCCGGTCAATTCTTCTTCATTCACCTCCACTATCTCACAGTGATGATGCGACGCTATCCACGATTGGTTTTTCATCATCCACGCTTGGGTGGCGGCCAAGAAACGGCAGGAGAGAAGTGGGAGCAAATCCCCTACTGATTTATGGCCTTCAGCGATGAAGCATCCGTATTCGTTGCGGAATTTCTTATATTCCAGAGAATGAAGCCATTTGGCCTTTGCTTTACTGATCATCGGTATCCCTGTTTTCTGACAAAATTACAAAAGAATGCACTATCGGAGAAATCCTGAATGTGATTTGTTCAGCTCCAAGGGAAAATGTATTTTTGCCGTTATGAAGCGTTGTGCCCATTTCCGTTATCTTCTGCTTTTGGGAATTTCCATGTTGTTGTCTTGCAACACATTAAAGTATGTCCCAGAAGATCAGGCCCTGCTGAACCGCAGCAAGGTCATTGTGGAGTCTGGCACCATATCACGCAATGAATTGAAGTCATGCGTGCGTCAACAGCCCAACCGCCGGCTATGGGGATTGTTCGGTGTCAATCTGGGCTTATACAATTTATCCGGCAGGGATACGGCGGTATGGATGAACAGACTGTTGCGCAGAGTGGGCGAGGAACCGGTCATATACGATTCCAGACAGGCAGAATGGTCACGTCTCTCCATGGAGCGTTACTTGGCCAAGAAAGGGTATTATGACGGCCAGGTCGAATTGCGCGAGACGGACAATGACCGCAAGGTTGAGACTCAGTATATTGTGCATCCGGGGCAACCTTATCGGATTCATTCATATCAGTTCCCAAGACCTCGTGAGCATGCCCTGGACAGCTTGGTCAACCGCAGTCTGGTGAGGTCGAAGATTCAGGCCGGCGAAGTTTTCGACATAGAATTACTTGACAAAGAGCGTGACAGGCTGGCACAAATGGCCAATAATCTTGGGTATTACGCTGTCAGTAAAGAACATTTCAGTTTTTTGGCCGATACGACGGAGTATGACCATGAAGTGGTGTTGGATCTTCAGTTGAGGCCTTTCTCCCGTGTCACCCCGGGCAATACCCCTCAGGTGGAGGCTCATTCGGTATATCGGATACATGATGTCTATTTCCTCTTGGACGTTCCGACTACGGCCTTGGTTCATTCAGATAAGCCGGATATCGCTGATTATGATACGATTTCGTACAGGGATTATTTCGTGGTTTATCGTGACAGGCCGTTCCTGAGGCCGCAGACCTTGTGTGACAACTGCTTTATTCTTCCTGGAAGTGTGTACAGAGCCAATGCCGTCACGCAGACTTATTCAAGAATGAATGCCTTGCAGAATCACAAATATGTGAACATCCGTTTTGTC
>JAZRWU010000106.1:0-1512 GCA_045599885.1 Bacteroidales bacterium
GCTGGCAGGACGCATCGCCGGTATCATCAATCACAGAGCCAATGAAGCCTGGAATGTCAGGAAATGCCGTTTCGGCTGGTTCGATTTCATTGACGACGAGGAAGTTTCCCGGGCATTGCTCGATGCCGTAGCCGATTGGGGGCGCTCCAAACAGATGACCGAGCTCAACGGCCCGGTCGGGTTCACGGATTTTGACCACGAAGGCCTGCTGGTGGAAGGATACGACTACAACGCACCGATGGCCAGTCTTTACAATTATCCTTATTATGTAAGGCATTTGGAGAAATATGGCTTGGAAAAAGAAATCGACTGGATTGAATATCAGATTCATCCGCCGAAAGAAGCTCCTGAGCGCATGGTCCGCGTGAGTGAGATCGCCAAGGAGAAATCCAAAGTCCATGTGGTGAAAGTCAGGAATGTGAGGGAACTGAAAAAGCGTTTCGGCTATACCTATATGGACATCATCGACCAGGCATATCAGAAGCTCTACAACTACCAGCCTTTCACCGAGAAGCAGAAACGATACTACAGCGATATGTATTTCCCTTTGGTCAATTTTGATTTCATCACTTTGATAGCCAATGAGAAAGAGGAACTTGTCGCTGTGGGCATCGGTATGCCGAGTCTTTCGGAAGCCTTGAGGAAATGCCGGGGAAGATTGTTTCCCCTGGGTTGGTACTACCTGCTCAGAGCACTGAAAGCCAAACACATGACCGATTTCGACCTCCTGCTTATCGCAGTACGTCCTGACTATCAGAACCGAGGCATCAATTCGCTGCTTTTCGTCGATCAGACACCCTATTTTCGGAAATACGGCGTCCAAAGGATAGAAACCACCTCGATATTGGAAAGCAACGCCAAGAATCAGGCCAATTTCATCTATTACGACAAAATCCAACACAAACGCCGCCGCGCTTATATCAAAGCGCTGTAATTTCATCTGCATTTTTGTCAGTATCGCGTATTTTTGGCACGTTCCACAGGTTTTGGCACGATTTTCGATATACTATGAGCGGCGTCAAGAAAACGTCCGTCGGATTAGAGCCTGTTTTGAATTTTCCGGTTCTTATTTCCGGCATCCGGATTTTTGTCACTAAGCAGATTATTTATATTTTAAGTTTAAAATTATGACACTCAAACCATTAGCAGACCGCGTACTGGTTAAGCCGGTCGCAGCCGAACAGAAAACCGCCGGTGGAATCATCATTCCCGATTCTGCCAAAGAAAAACCGCTCAAAGGTGAAATTGTAGCCGCCGGCCCCGGAACCAAGGACGAAACGATGCAGGTTGCCGCCGGTGACATCGTACTTTACGGCAAATATGCAGGAACCGAAATCGAACTTGACGGAGAAAAATATCTCATCATGCGTCAAAGTGACATTCTGGCAAAGTTCTGACATCTTCCATTCAAGAAATTCTAAATTATTACAGTCATGGCAAAAGAAATCAAATTCAATATTGAAGCCCGCGACCTGCTCAAGAGCGGTGTCGACCAGTTGGCCAACGCCGTCA
>JAZRWU010000107.1:0-7935 GCA_045599885.1 Bacteroidales bacterium
AATGTGGCCGACAGCGAGGTTGTCGCCGCCATTCACAACATGACCGATTACAAGTATTGCGACAATATTCAGGAAGCGAATCTGATTCTCCTCAATACTTGCTCCATTCGCGACAATGCCGAACAGAAAATCATTTCGAGGCTCAAAGCGCTGAAGGCTAACAGACAAAAACCTATTGTCGGCGTAATCGGATGTATGGCCGAACGCATGAAAACGGAATTGATCACGCAGCACGGCGTTGACCTTGTCGCCGGACCGGATGCCTATCTGGATCTTCCGCACCTGATCACTTCCGTGGAGAATGGAGAGAAAGCCATCAATATTGACCTCTCTACCACTGAGACTTACCGGAATATCATGCCGATGAGGTTGGGACGGATTTCCGGCTATATCTCCATCATGCGCGGCTGCAACAACTTCTGCAGTTATTGTATTGTACCTTACACGAGAGGCCGTGAGCGCAGCCGGGATATTGAGAGCATTTTGTCCGAGTTGAGAGACTTGCGCGAAAAGGGCTTCAAAGAAGTGATTCTCCTCGGTCAAAACGTGAATTCTTACTGCTACCAGGAGATGCGTTTCCCCGAACTTCTGGCCAAAGTGGCAGAAGCGGCGCCGGATATGTGGATACGATTCACCACTTCCCATCCCAAAGACATGAGCGATGCACTGCTGGAAACCATCGCTTCCCATCCGAACATCTGCCAACATATCCATCTTCCCGTCCAATCCGGCAGCTCGCGCATCCTGAAACTGATGAACCGGCACTACGACCGGGAATGGTATCTCGGCAGAATCGAAGCCATCCGCAGAATCCTGCCCGAAGCCGGAATCTCTACCGATATGTTCTGCGGCTTTCACAGTGAGACGGAAGAAGACCATCAGGAGACGCTGTCTCTGATGAAGGAGGTGCGTTTCGACTCCGCTTTCATGTTCAAATATTCTGAACGGCCGGGAACATACGCTTCCAAGCATCTTCCCGACGATATTCCCGAAGAAGTCAAGCTCAGAAGACTGGCCGAAATCATTGACCTTCAGAATAAAATATCCGCTCAAAACAATGAGGCGGAAATCGGCAGGACATATACCGTTCTTGTGGAAGGTTATTCCAAAAGATCGCGCGAGCAATTGTCAGGCCGTACTGAAAAAAACAAGACGGTTGTATTCAATAAAGGAGACCAGAAACCCGGTGATTTTGTCCGCGTCAGAATAACCGGATGCTCATCGGCCACCTTATTGGGAGAAACTGTCGATTTTTCGCTCTGATTTCAAAGAAATCACAGAATAATCATTACTTTTGCAGGCAAATTCGGGAGTTTGTGCCTGAAAAGCAATGAGATGAACAAGCGATTCAAAAAACATAGCGGAAGAATTTTCGGCTCAAGACTGACAGCAACCATCAGCATCATGTTGGTATTGCTGCTTTTCGCCATTATGATGACCTTGGGATTCTTCGCCCGTGAGATATCTCAGTCCGCCAAAGAGAATATCACCATTACCATTCTCCTGCACGACGATGCCACTGTCAAAGAACTCGAATCGTTGCAGCTGCTGCTCTCCAAAGCGGAATGGGCAAAAGAATACCGCTATATCGATAAGGAAAGCGCCCTCAAGGAATTGACCGAGGAACTGGGTGAGAATCCGGAGAATCTTCTCGGATACAATCCGCTTCCCGCCTCATTCGAAGTCGCGATGGCCACCGAATTCGCCCAAATCGATAAAATCAAGATTATCGAGAAGCAACTGAATTCATATCGGCCGGTTCAGGAAGTGGATTATCAAGAAGACCTTATTCAATTGGTCAACAAAAACATCGCTTCCATCGGGCGTCTTCTGCTTGGAATCGCTTTGATTCTGGTGTTGATTTCGATTTTCTTGATTCGGAATACCGTCCGCCTGATGATATATTCCAAACGTTTCCTGATCAACACCATGTGTCTGGTCGGTGCGAAAAGAAGCTTTATCCGGCGGCCTTTTGTCTGGCAGAATGTCCGTTGCGGAATTATCAGCGCCATTCTCGCCATGGTGATCTATTATTTTGCCCTTCGCGGCATGGATACCATTTTCCCTGGGATTCAGGCAATGGTCGACATCCGCACTATGGTCGCTGTTTTTATTGTTCTGTTGTTCACAGGTGTTCTCATCGCCATCATCGCCACTGTATTTTCTGTCAACCGATTCTTGAGAATGCACAGCGACGATATGTATTATATTTGATTTATATGAACAAGAATTTTGCCTTAGGTAAAAAGAATCTGCTTTGGATTGGCATAGGTTTTATCATTATTGTTGCCGGTTTCATTCTGATGACGGGACAGCCTTCCACTCAAGAAGCCTATAATCCTGATATTTTCAGCTTCCGCAGAATTGAGCTTGCTCCTACCGTAAGCTTCATCGGGTTTATCGTCGTTTTGGTCGGCATTCTCATCAAACCTTCCGAGAATAAGAATGATGATTCAAATCCGGAAGCCGTTGAATAAACAGATATCCGATGAATAATTGGGACGCGCTTTTTCTTGGACTGATCCAAGGCCTGACTGAATACCTCCCCGTCAGCAGCAGCGGACATCTTGAAATCTCCCGATCGCTTTTCGGCATCGATAGCGGAGAGAATCTGATGTTTACCGTATTGCTTCACGGAGCGACGGTGTTGAGCACCATTTGCGTGCTTTGGAAGGAAATTTGGGACTTGCTCCGCCATCTGTTCCAATTCAAATGGAATGAACAGACGCAATACATTCTGAAAATCTGCGTTTCCATGATTCCCGTATTGATTGTCGGCCTGTTTCTCAAAGACTATGTCGAAGAACTCTTCGGCAATGGACTTCTTCTGATTGGCTGTATGCTGATTGTTACGGCCTTACTCCTGGCATTCTCTCATTTTGCCAAACCGCGTCCCAAACAGTCGGTTTCGTGGAAAGATTCGTTTATCATCGGTATCGCCCAGGCCTTGGCTGTCCTTCCCGGACTTTCGAGATCCGGCTCGACCATTGCAACCGGCATCATGTTGGGCAATTCCAAAGAAAAAGTCGCTCAATTCTCGTTCCTGATGGTCATCGTTCCCATTTTGGGCGAAATGTTCCTTGATATCGTCGGTGGAGATTTCACATCGGCCGGCATCCCGGGCTCCTGCCTGGTTATCGGTTTCATCTCCGCATTTCTCTCAGGATGCGTCGCCTGCCGATGGATGATCAATCTGGTCCGACAAAGCAAACTGATATGGTTCGCCGTGTATTGTGCTATCGTAGGTCTCTTGACTGTCATCCTTCCATTGTTGTAATTTGAATTCAATGCCGCTGCTCACTGTTGAACAATTTCAGGAAGGCGAAATATTGTATTTCGACAAACCGCTGGGATGGACTTCTTTCAGACTGGTCAATGAAGTCCGTTATGTCTTATGCCGCAGATTCCATATCAAAAAATTGAAAGTCGGCCACGCCGGCACTTTGGATCCTTTGGCAACCGGAGTGATGATTGTCTGCACCGGACGGGCCACCAAGCGGATTGAGGAATTCCAGTATCAGACAAAAGAATATCTGGCCACACTTGAATTCGGCGCCACGACTCCTTCTTTCGATATGGAAAAGGAGATAGACTGTTATTACGAGCATCAGCATATCGACCGGGAGTTGGTGGCCGAGACTCTGAAACAATTTGTCGGGACCATCGAACAAGTGCCGCCCACGTTTTCCGCCTGCAAGGTTCAAGGCAAAAGAGCATACGAATTTGCCAGAGAGGGCTCCGACATCCAGCTGAAGGCCAAAACACTGACCATAGATGAGATTGAACTGCTCGGTTTCCGGAGGGAAGAAGGCGCACGGCCACAAGCTGACATCAGAGTGGTCTGCAGTAAAGGAACCTATATCCGCGCTCTCGCCCGCGACATCGGCCAGGCGCTCCACAGCGGCGCATACCTCAAATCGCTGAGACGTTCCCGCGTTGGGGACATCACCGTAGAGCATTGCGATAACATCCAAGAATTCAGAAAACTGTATTTAGACACAAACGATAATAAGTCAATATGAAACTCTCCAAATTCAAATTCAATCTTCCTGCAGACCTGGTTGCCCAGCAGCCTTCCATGCACCGTGACGAAGCTCGTATGATGGTTCTGAACCGTAAAGAAGGAACTATTGAACACAAATTGTTCAAAGATATTATCCAATACTTTGATGAGGGTGATGTTTTCATTTTCAACGATACGAAGGTTTTTCCGGCAAGAATGTACGGCAACAAAGAAAAAACCGGCGCTCAAATCGAAGTATTCCTCCTGCGCGAACTCAATGAGGAATTCCGTTTGTGGGATGTGCTGGTTGATCCTGCCCGTAAAATCCGTATCGGAAACAAACTGTACTTTGGAGAAGACGATTCCATGGTCGCCGAAGTGATTGACAATACCACGTCCAGAGGACGTACACTGCGTTTTCTCTATGACGGAGACCACGAATCTTTTAAGAAAGCTCTGTTCGCATTGGGCGAGACTCCCATTCCCAAATATATCCAGCGCCCCGTCTGCGCCGACGATGAAACCGATTTCCAAACGATTTTTGCAGCTAATGAGGGAGCCGTCGTGGCACCTGCCGCCAATCTCCATTTCAGCCGGGAATTGATGAAAAGAATGGAAATCAAAGGTATCGACAAGGCTTTCGTCACCCTGCACATCGGTCTGGGCGGTTTCCGCGAGATTGACGTCGAGGACCTCACCAAACACAAAATGGATTCTGAACAAATCTTCATCAACGAAGAGGCCTCTGCCATTGTCAATAAAGCCAAAGACAGCGAACATCGCGTCTGCGCCATCGGAACCTCTGTCATGCGCGCCATTGAGACTTCCGTCGGAGCATTCGGCCACCTCAAACCCTACGAAGGCTGGACCAACCGTTTCATCTTCCCGCCTTACGACTTCTCGGTAGCCGATTCTATGGTCACCAATTTTCACATGCCGTATTCCACCCTTCTGATGATGACGGCTGCATTCGGCGGATACGAGTTCGTGCTGGATGCCTACGATGTCGCCCTCAAGGAAGGTTACAGATTCGGATGTTACGGAGACGCCATGCTTATTCTCTGATATATTTTATGGCAGTTTTATATCTGGGTTTAGGCTCCAATCTGGGAAATAGAAACGATATTCTCGAAAAAGCTCTCGATGAAATCGAAAATTCGGTCGGACACATTGTTGCCCGATCGGATTTTTATGAGACAAAACCATGGGGTTTTCAAACTGACCAGTGTTTTTTGAATGCCTGCATTGGTGTCGAGACATCCTTTTCCCCTCTCGCCTGTCTGGATAAGACTCAAGAAATAGAACGGAAACTCGGCCGAAAAAAGAAGACACAGAATGGACAGTATTCTGACAGACCTATTGATATTGACCTTCTATTGTATGACCGCCTTGTCGTGGATTCCGAACGTCTGACCATACCTCATCCTTTACTGCACTTACGCGCCTTTGTCCTTAAAGGGCTGGCGGAAATAGCCGGGACATACGAACATCCCGTCATGAAAAAGACAATACAAGAACTTTGGGACGAGATTCCTCAAAGCAGCCTCTGAATTTAGAACCTGTTTAAATTTGTTTCGAGATTTTTTGAAGGCTGTTTTTGAGAACGGTTTTGTCTATCGTTTTGCGTAAAATAGCGGGCTATTTGAGTAAAAGGATAGGCAAAAAAGGCAAAAAAGAGCCTCAAAAAACCGAAAACACCAAAGTAAAATTTTAGTTGTAAGAAATTTAAACAGGTTCTTATGACCGTTTCAAATAGGCTAATGGAATATCTTTTTTCAGTACGATAATTCCGAAAACTCCCAACAGAACTGTACGGACTCCCAAAGTCAACCACAAACTGTCAAAAGGCAGATTCATTCCAAGGGCATACAACACCATGGTCAAGACCAGGTAGAACAAGGCCGACTTCATCTCGTATCGTATCGGATAGAATTTCTGTCCCAGGGCCCAACAGATGATCATCATCAGAAAATAGCAGACGAATGAGGTCCAGGCGGCGGCAATGTAACCGTATTCAGGCACAAACATAATGTTGCCCAACACCGTCAAAAGGCATCCGAACAAAGAAATATAGGCTCCCCATTGCGTCCGGTCGGTCAATTTATACCACAAGGACAAATTGAAATAGATGCCCTGGAAAAGATAACAAGCCAGGATAATGGGCACGACAGACAAGCCTGAATGATAATTGCTGGAAATGATATATTTGATGATGTCGATATAGAACATCACCGCCAGAAATATGAACAGAGCGAAGATGATGTAATATTTCATCGCCTCAGAATAGGCTTTGCGGTTATCCTCCGACTTGTTTTTCGCAAAAATAAAGGGTTCATACGCATACCGGAACGCCTGCGTGAACATCATCATGATAATCGCGATTTTATAGCACGCCCCATAAATACCCAACTGCTCCTGAGCTGTGGCCTGGTCGTCAAACAGATGTTTGAAAATGACCTTGTCAAAAGTCTGATTCATAATGCCCGCAATACCCAATACCAGCAACGGCATCGAATATCGCAGCATCTTTCCCCACAACTCGCGGTTGAAATCCACTTTGACGTGAATAAAATACGGCAGCAACAGGAGGAATGTGATTCCGGTCGAAAAAACATTGGACAGGAAAATATAACCCACACCATAATCCGGTTTGAAGAACCAACTGATAGCCTCCGGATTTGTGGCATGGATTTTCGGACAGAGCCATAGGAAAAACAAGTTGAATAATATGTTGACAAAAATCATCAACAGTTTTATTCCTGCGAAAGTTTTCGCCTTGTTCTTATATCTCAGATATGCGAACGGGATACAACAAAAAGCGTCCACAGCGACAATGCATATCATCATCCCCACGAATTCCGGATGCTCGGCATATCCCATCCATTGAGAAATATCCGGAAGGAATACGAGACCAAGGATGATGAACAGCAGCGAAGTCACCGCGAGACTGCACAGGGTCGTCGAATAGACTTGCTCCGGATTACGGTCATCTTTATTGGCAAAACGGAAGAAACCGGTTTCCATTCCGTATGTGAGAATGACTATCACCAAGGCTGTCCAACCGTAAAGCTCCGTGACAATACCGTATTCACCGGAAGCTTTCAGCGTATATGTATAAAATGGGACCAGACACCAATTCAGAAATTTGCCGACCATGCTGCTGAGGCCGTAAATCGCCGTGTCTTTTGCCAAACTCTTAATTCCCGCCATTACTGTAATATTTACTCACACGTCAAACAGGCCTTGGATTTTCCCATAGCGGGAACGGCCCAAATGCGTCCAAGCCAAGTCTGTCACTTCCCGGCCACGAGGAGTCCTTTTCAAAAAACCTTCCTGAATCAGGAATGGCTCATATACTTCTTCTACCGTACCCGGATCTTCGCCCAAAGCCGTGGCAATGGTGCCCAAACCGACAGGACCACCCTGAAACTTATCAATAATCGTCAGTAAAATCTTGTGGTCTATCTCGTCCAGACCATAAGCATCGATATTCAACGCAGCAAGAGCGAAACGTGCGATTTCAAGAGAAATCCTTCCATTCCCCTTGACCTGAGCGAAATCCCTCACTCTGCGCAACAAGGCATTCGCCACACGAGGCGTACCGCGACTGCGACGGGCAATCTCATCCGCCGCATCCAAATCACAGGGAACTTCAAGCAGATATGCCGAGCGCAGGACAATTTCGCGCAACAATTCGGATGAATAATACTCCAAATGACAATTGATTCCGAAACGGGCCCGCAACGGCGCCGTAAGAAGACCGCTCCTCGTCGTAGCGCCTATCATCGTGAATGGATTCAGTTCCAATTGAATGGAACGCGCGCTCGGACCTTTGTCAATCATGATGTCTATGCGGAAATCTTCCATGGCTGAATAAAGATACTCCTCCACGACAGGACTCAAACGATGAATTTCATCGATGAAAAGGACAT
>JAZRWU010000108.1:0-8646 GCA_045599885.1 Bacteroidales bacterium
AGTTGCTGGAACGCGGCGGTCTGCCGGTGGTTTTCAATAATGAATGGACAGAAAGCAACCTTCTGGCCCGTGCGGAGTGGCTGCGGTTCGTGGGAGCCTTCCTCGATTGTCAGGAAACAGCGGATTCTTTGTTTATGGAAACAGAGAAGCGTTATCTGACTTTGAAGCATTTGGCGGATTCTTTGTCTGTGGATGACAATAGGCCGTCAAGTGTGCTTTCCGGAGAGAATTTTCGTGGCACATGGTATCTTCCCGGAGGAAACAGTTATATGGCCCAATTGTTCCGTGATGCGGGCTTTGACTATATCTATCAGAATGACAGCACTTCCGGCAGCATTGCCTGTCCGTTCGAGCAAGTGCTTTACGATTTGAACGAGGCCGATGTCTGGGTGGGGGTGGATGCCTCCGACCTGAAATCGCTATCGTCGAAAGACAGCCGATACGCTCTGTTCAAAGCCTACCGACAAGGAAAGGTGTTCGCCTACGATGCCCGGTCTGCAGCTGGTGGAGCCAACGATTTTTGGGAGTCGGCGGTGGCACATCCCGACCTCATTTTAGCTGATTTTATCAAACTCCGCTTCCCGGAATTTTGCCGTTCGTGGGAATGGAATTATTTAAGACCTCTGAGCGAATGAGAAGATACGGTCTTTGGATATCCCTGCTGGCTATGACACTCGTCCTGCTGTTTGTGGCCGATCTTTGTCTTGGCGCTTCCAGAATCCCATTGAGGCAGATCTGGGATGTGTTGTGCGGCCATGAAGATGATTCCATCGTCCGTGAGATTATGCTGAATTACCGTCTGCCCAAAGCGATTACGGCCATTTGTGTCGGTTCGGCGTTATCGGTGGCCGGCCTGATGATGCAGACGCTTTTTCACAATCCTCTGGCCGGACCGGATGTCTTGGGGGTGAACGCCGGGGCAAGTTTGGGTGTCGCTTTGCTCACGATGCTGTCAGGTACCTTGGGGGGTGCTTTGCTGCGCCTTGGCGCCTGGAGCCTGATTCTGGCGGCTGTGGCAGGGGCTTTGATTGTATTGTTGCTGATTCTATGGATATCCGCCAGAATACCGGACTTGCTTTCGCTACTGATAGCCGGGATGATGTTCGGTTATCTTGCCGGCGCCATCGTCAGTATGTTGCAGAGTCTCAGCGATCCCGATTCGCTCAAGATATTCGTGGTCTGGACTTTCGGAAGCTTGACTGCGGTGACATGGAAGATGCTACCGGCTCTGCTTATACTGCTGTTGGTAGGCATGTGGCTGGCATTCACGCAAATACGGACTATGGACACTCTGTTGCTCGGTGAGTCGTACGCTCAAGGTCTGGGCGTGTCGGTCAAAAAAGTCCGTTTTCTGCTGATTCTCTCCACAGCTTTGCTGGCCGGTTCCGTTACCGCATTCGCCGGTCCGGTTTCTTTCATCGGTATCACGGTGCCCCACATCGCACGTGGTCTGTCCCGCCAGTGGAGACACGCCACTTTGCTGCCGCTTTCAGCCATGACAGGTGCCGCTTTGTTGCTGATTTGTGATATCATCACCCAATTCCCGGTTTTTCAGGCAACATTGCCGCTCAATGCCGTGACAGCGCTCCTCGGAGCCCCTGTCATCTTGTGGATTATTCTCCGAAGAAAGGGCATTTGAGCCGTCCGGATTTTCCAGCGTACACCGAAATGGATATGCGCTGGCGGAATGCGGTCGTGACGCTGATAGGCCAGCCATTTCTGACCTCATTCCGCCAGTTGGATGAACGCCACTATCAGAAAGGATTGTCGTTGACGTCGTTGAGAGTGGCTGGAGCCGGCTCTTCGGGCTTTACTGGAGTTGTCTGTTTGGGTTCGGACGCGGCTCTTTCGTCCGGGCGTTTTCCAAGCAGTTGCATGGAATCCGCGATGATTTCGGTGGTATATCGGGTATTCCCCGTTTTGTCCACCCAGCTTCCGTAACTCAAGCGGCCCTCAATATATAATTGTGTGCCTTTGTGTACGTATTTTTCGGCTGTTTCAGCCAGATTTCTCCATACAACGATGTTGTGCCAGTCTGTACGCGGGGTCACTTGATTGCCTGCGGCATTGGTGTACGGCCGTTCCGAAGTAGCCAAGGTGAAACGGGCGATGGGCACATTGTTGTCAACAAAACGGATTTCAGGCTCTTTGCCTACGTTTCCGATAAGAATCACTTTGTTTACCGACATGATGATAAGTTTTAATTGGTTAGATTTAATAAGGTCAGTCCCGATTGCGTCCGAAGGAGCGGAGCCTGGGTTTGGCAGAATCCGTCTGTCGTTGCGAATCGTTTCCAAAAGTAAGACGCATTTTTCCGAACGGCAACACTCAACTGAAAATATTGCTTGGTCGAAGCCATTTTTTAGAAGCTGTTTAAATTTGTTTCGGGCAGAAAACCGTCAAAGAAACGCACACTCAGCCTTGAAAAAGCGTATTTGTCCAAGTCTTCGATGGCTATTTTGATAATGCCGTCCTGCCCGATCCAAGCGTCCAAGGCCCCGGGCCATTCGGGCAGGAGAATGGGGAAGAACCGGGCGTGAATGGTCTGGTGAGAAAGAATGTGGCGGTAATCGCGCGGCTCTCCCAATATGGCTGTCTCGGGCAATTGCCGGAGTAGGGTACCCATGGCCCCTTCGCTGGCTGCCAGGTCTTTCCAGTGGAGGATATGCCCGCTTTCCATCAAGGGCAATTCCCATAGATGCTGCCAGATGTCTTTCCCTTCCCGTTGCCGGATGAAAAAATGACGCTTCTCAGTGATGAACAGATAATTGAAATAGCGCTCTTTGCGTTTGATGTCCCGCTTGCGCACCGGCCGTTCCGCCACCGTCCCCGCCTGAAGCGAAAGGCAATGGTCTGCCAGCGGGCAGGAAACGCAATCCGGATTCTGAGGCACGCAATGCAACTCTCCAAACTCCATAATCGCTTGATTGTGAAGGGCAGGACGCTGGCTGTCCAGGGTAAGTCGGGCATATTCTCCAAACAAAGCCGGAGCTTGGGACGACAGGATGTCCGTGTCCAAATCGTAAAGACGGGCCAGAACGCGGTATACATTGCCGTCCAGGACAGCATGGGGTAAATCATAAGCAAAGGAGGCGATGGCGGCGGCCGTGTAGCTTCCGATGCCGGGCAGAGAAAGCAGTCCCTCGTAGCTTTCCGGCATTTTCCCGCCGAAGCGCTCTACGACAAGGCGGGCGGCACGATGAAGGTTGCGTGCCCGGCTGTAGTAACCCAGACCTTGCCAATGGCGCAAAACCACACTCTCGTCGGCTTCGGCGAGGGCCTTTACGTCGGGAAAAGCCTGAATGAAATCGAGATAATAGGGTAGCCCTTGTGCTATCCGGGTCTGCTGAAGAATGATTTCCGAGAGCCAAATGCGGTAGGGATCGCGGGTGTTCCGCCATGGGAGCTCTCTTTTGCGGCTTGAATACCAATCATATAACAAGCTGCTGATAAGGGTGTCGTTTCCGTCTGTTCGCATAGAACAAAGTAAAGAATTTTATTTCAAAGATGCTTTTGATTGTGGAAAAAAGGTTATATATTTGCAACCCAAAAAGATAGAAAACAGTTTTATTGTATAATATTAAAAATCATTCGAAATGACAAAAGCCGATATCGTTAACGAAATCGCAAAGCAGACTGGTGTTCAGAAATCCGATGCTTTGGCAGTCGTGGAAAGTTTCATGGAAATCGTAAAGGGTTCGCTCATCAAAGAGGAGAATGTTTACCTGAGAGGTTTTGGCAGTTTCATCATCAAGAAGAGAGCCGAGAAGACCGCCCGTAACATTTCCAAGAATACGACCATCATCATCCCGGAACACAACATTCCTTCATTCAAGCCCGCCAAGACCTTTATGAACGAGGTGAAGAAGTAATAAGTTGATTCATATAGTTTTATCTTTAAATACTTACTACAATGCCGAGCGGAAAAAAGAAAAAAGGGCACAAGATGTCCACGCACAAACGTAAAAAAAGACTGAGAAAGAACAGACATAAGAAGAAATAATTCTTCTTTTTCAATGAGATAAACAAGAACAAACTGAAAGATATTGGCTGGAGGTTTGTTCTTTGTTTATAAAAACGGATGTATTTATTCCAAGGATACACGACACGAAATGACAACAGAATTAGTAATTGATGCTCAACCGAAAGAGGTCTCTTTGGCTTTGAGGGAAGATGACCGCCTGGTCGAATTCCACAAGGAAAGCCTGGGTGTGTCTTTCTCGGTCGGTGACATCTTTTTGGGCCGGGTGCGCAAGGTGATGCCTGGCCTGAATGCCGTATTCGTGGATGTGGGTCATGAGAAAGATGCATTTCTTCATTATCTGGATTTAGGACAACAGTATCTGTCACAACAGGCCTATATCAACCAATGTTTGGGAAACCGACGTAAGACTGTGCCTTTGGGCCGTTTCAAAATGTCACCCGATATTCCCAAAGACGGTCTGATTGCCGAGATTCTCTCTCCCGGTCAGGAAATAATGGTTCAGATTGCCAAAGAACCGATTTCCACCAAGGGTCCCCGTCTGACCAGTGAGATTTCGATTGCCGGCCGCTTTCTGATTCTGATGCCTTTTTCCGACAAGGTTTCTGTATCGACCAAAATCAAGTCACAGGAAGAACGTACCAGATTGAAACAGTTGATGCTGAGCATTACGCCGAAAGGTTTCGGAGTGATTGTCCGGACGGTCGCGGAAGACAAGAAGGTGGCCGAACTCGACAATGAGCTGAAGCTGTTGCTCAAGCGCTGGGACGATATGATTCAGAAACTTCAATCACAGGAGAAAAAGACTCCCGCGATGATTTATGAGGAGACAGGACGTACGGCCGTGCTTTTGAGGGATCTTCTGAACGATTCATTTGAGCATATCTATGTCAATTCACCGCAGATTTATGAAGAAATCAGGGATTATGTCTCGCTGATTATGCCCGAGAAAATCGGAATCGTCAAGGAATACACGGGAGAAATTCCGATTTTTGACCATTTCGGTGTCACCAAACAGATTAAATCGGGCTTTGGAAGAGTAGTGTCCATCAAGAGCGGCGCCTATCTGATTATCGAACATACAGAGGCCATGCACGTGATTGATGTGAACAGCGGTAACCGCACCCGCTCTCAGGACGGTCAGGAAGCTAATGCCTATGAGGTGAACATTGCCGCCGCCGACGAAATCGCCCGCCAACTCCGTTTGCGTGATATGGGAGGCATTATCGTGGTGGATTTCATCGATATGGCCGACAATTCCAACCGTCAGAAGCTGTATGAGCGCTTGAGAGACGATATGGCCAGCGATAGAGCCAAACACAACATTCTGCCACTGAGCAAGTTCTGTCTGATGCAGATTACACGTCAGCGGGTAAGGCCATCTACGTTTGTCCAGACCAGCGAAGTCTGTCCCACTTGTTTTGGAAAAGGTGAAATTCCTCCCTCGATTTTGTTTACCGATATGCTGGAGACCAAAATCGATTACCTTGTCCATAAACTCAACAAGAAGAAATGCACCTTGATGCTGCATCCCTATGTGGTGGCATTCATCGAAAAGGGCGGCCTTTCCTCGCTCAAGAGGCGATGGCGCCGCAAGTATGACAAAGGACTGAAGTTCATTCCATCTCAGGATCTCGCTTACCTTCAGTATGTGGTATATGACGAGGAAGGTCAGGAAGTGGATCTGAAAGAGGAAATGGAGATTAAATGAAACGACGCTCCGCACAGCTCACCGGGTTGGCGGAGCGTTTCATTTTCTTACCACTCTTTGAAAGGTTTGAGGCAAAGCGAGGTGTTGAGATATTTCGGATCTCCTGTCACTTCTTCTCCTATCCAGTCCGGAAGGACGACCTTCTCCAGGGCGGAAGGATGTTCCAACTCGATTTCGGCCACGGTCAAGCCGAGATTCTCGCCCAAAAATTCGTCTATCTCGATAGTGAAGCCTTTCCATTCCACGATGTGCCGGATTTTTTCGATGCGGCCGGGCTGACAAAGTTCCATCAGATTCCGTGCGTCTTCGTAAGGAATCTCCATTTCCCATTCAAAGCGGCTGAGCCCGCCGTCTTTTGACGGACCCTTGATGTTGAGAAATCCTTGACGGTCACGTAACCGCACCCGGACGCTGTTGTCCAGGCTGCGGGCCAGATAACCCTGACGTATCTCATAGGAGCAGCGGCTCATCGTTTTGTAGGCGTCGCTGCAGACCAAATATTTGCGTTCGATTTCAATAGCCATCGTAGTAGAGTAATGGATGCAAAAAAAAGGATGACTTCGAAGTTCGGAACTTTTCGGCCATCCTTATATGGAGAAAATAATCTGTCTCAGAAAGGCAGATCGTCACTTTCGTTGCCCGAAGCGGAAAAAGATTCAGCGGCGGGAGCCGGAGCCGCAGGAGCAGCGTAGACCGGAGCCTGTGCCGAGGGGGCAGGAGAGCCTTCGCTGGCTTTCTCTACCTTCCAAGCCATAATATCCGTATAGTAACGTCCGTTCCATTCACGGCTTTGAATGTCGAAAGAAACAATCACTTCGTCGTCAATGTTGATAGGATATTGATCCACGCGGTTGCCACGCAAGGAAAAGCAGACCAATTTGGGATATTGGTCACCGTACTCAAGTACGTATTCCTGACGTTTCCAAGCGCCGTTTTTGCCTTCACCACTTTGCAAGGGCAGTATTTTGACAATTTTTCCTTTGATTTCCATTTATTCTTGTTGTAAGAAATTTAAACAACTTCTATGCGGAGGAAGAGGGATTCGAACCCCCGGAACCTCTCAGTTCAACGGTTTTCAAGACCGCCGCAATCGACCACTCTGCCATCCCTCCAAAAACCGGACTCCTATTCTAGGATGAGTCCGGTCAGTCTTTAGAAGCGGATTACTCGGCAGCAGGAGTTTCAGCTGCGGGTTCTGCGGGAGCTTCCTCGGTGGCGGGAGCGGCAGCGGCTGCTTCTGCAGCGGCTTCAGCTTCAGCAGCAGCCTTGGCGGCTTCTTCCTCAGCTCTCTTGGCTGCCAGTTTCTGGGCGAGCAGGTCGGCTTTTGCTTTATAAATGGCTTCTTCAGCGGCTTTGCGCTCTTTTTCTTTAGCGCGCTGTGCATCCTTGACAGATACGCTGATGGCGTTGAGAGAAGCTTCTTTCTTCTGTTTCCAAGCCTCGAAGCGCTTTTCGGCTTCGGCTTCATCGAAAGCACCCTTGGCGATACCGCCGAGGAGATGTTTCTTCAAAAGGACACCTTCTCTTGAAAGAATGGTGTGAACGGTATCGGTGGGTTGGGCACCGCACTGCAGCCAATACAAAGCGCGATCGAAATCCAAATCTATTGTGGCAGGATTGGTGTTCGGATTGAACGAACCCACTCTCTCAATAAATTTACCATCCCGTGGTGCTCTGCTGTCTGCGACAACGATGTAGTAAAAAGCATAGTTTTTACGACCGTGTCTCTGCAATCTGATTTTTGTTGCCATTTTTAATTTGTTTTTATTGGTTTTGCATTAGCGGCGCAAAGGTAGTAATTTTCTCATCTTTCTCAAAAGTCCGTCTGTTTTTTTTATACACAACTCGAAAAAAAACGGAAGATTTTATTTAAATTTGTAGCAGAACGCAGTGGGAAAACGTCATCCGCTATGATCACATCTATGGTCTGATAATCAATGGATTGTTTTTTTATCATTCATTAACGTGTCTGAGGCTGGATACGGTTTTCCGCAAACTCTATTTTTGCGTTGTGTTTTGAAAACGATAAAATTTAAGATAATGTATTATGGCGAAAGAAGAATTGAATTCTGAAGAAATGGCGGCACAGGAAGGCCGCAAAGCACCCTCGGTCGAGAAGCTCAAGGCTTTACAGATGGCTATGGAGAAAATCGAGAAGAATTACGGCAAAGGTTCCATTATGAAGATGGGAGATGATAAGGTGGAGGATGTCCCCGTTATCTCAACCGGAAGCATCGGGCTGAACATCGCTTTGGGAGTCGGCGGATATCCCCGCGGGCGTATCATCGAGATTTACGGTCCGGAATCTTCGGGTAAGACCACTTTGGCCATCCACGCGATTGCGGAAGCGCAGAAGAACGGCGGTATCGCCGCCTTTATTGATGCGGAGCACGCTTTTGACCGTTTCTACGCCGAAAAACTCGGTGTGGATATTGAGAATCTTTGGATCTCCCAACCGGACAGTGGAGAACAGGCACTTGAGATTGCAGACCAATTGATCCGTTCCTCAGCGGTGGATATCGTTGTCATTGACTCTGTGGCGGCTTTGACACCCAAGGCTGAGCTGGAGGGGGATATGGGCGATTCGAAAGTGGGCCTTCAAGCCCGTCTGATGTCGCAGGCATTGCGTAAATTGACGGCGACAATCAGCAAGACCAATACGACCTGCATCTTCATCAACCAGTTGCGCGAGAAAATCGGTGTCATGTTCGGCAATCCTGAGACGACTACCGGAGGAAATGCTTTGAAATTCTATGCATCCGTCCGCCTGGACATCCGACGCATAGGACAACTCAAAGAAGGAGAAGCGGTTATCGGAAGTCAGACAAGAGTCAAGGTGGTCAAGAACAAAGTGGCGCCGCCCTTCCGCAAAGCGGAATTCGATATCATGTATGGTGAGGGCATCTGCAAAGTCCGTGAACTCGTGGATATCGCTTCCGGACAGGGCGTATTG
>JAZRWU010000109.1:0-11655 GCA_045599885.1 Bacteroidales bacterium
CCGTCAATAGCAGCGGGGAAACGCTTGAATTCAAGATTCTTTTCCTGGTTGACAGCCTCAACACCGTCGATGATCCATGAGAGAGGAATTTCCTTGCACTGGTCGTCTTTGCCTTCCGGAGAAACCCAAGTAGAGTTGTCGATGTCACCTTCCGGTTTGAAGAGAATCATGGCAGGACCCATAACGGTAGGAAGATAACGGTCAGCACCATTACCGAAAGAACCGAATTTGAGGACCATGTTGGGAATAGAGGTGTTGTCGGCGTAGATGTTCTGGTTTTCTACGAAGAACTCGAAATCGGCCGAAGTAAGGTCAAGAGAACCTTCGATCTTCTTGGTGTGATCGATGGGCACGGAAGCGAGAACAACGGATTCACCGGCTTTGAGGATATACTGGCTGCCGTTTCCGGGGAATTGCCAAATAGCCTGGCAATAAACATAGTTGTCTGCATTGGGGATGGTCCATGAAAGAATCTCAGAAGCAGTCGTAGGAGCGCAGTTGGCGATGCAGAGACCATCGAGAACCATGTCGCTTTCGCTGTTGTTGAAGATTTCGAAGAAGTTGTCATCTCTGTAAGGAGAACTTGCGCCTTCTTCCTTGTACCCGGAAGGACCTGTGTAGTAGATTTCCTTGAAGAGGAGAGCCGATTCTTTGGATACCGTGAGGGCAACCTCAACAGACTGACCTTCTTCCGTGATGGCAGCTGCCGTGAGAGCACCGCTGAATACATAGCTGCATCCACCGTAGGCGATACCACCAGTAACACTGATATTGTAAACACCTGACAAAAGGTTACTTACAGCAACGCTAACCATATCACCGGCATTGGCCGTCTCAACTTCCTGGTCGAAAACCACGGTCTGGTCGGCACCAGTGACTTTTACGCTGAATTTCTCGGGCATGGGAACGGAAGAATCATCAGCTTTCAAAATAAGATTGGCGGAGAACGTCTTGATGTCATCCGTCTGATCGCAGGCTGCAAAGCAAAGAGCAGCGGCTACAAGAGCCATTGAAAAAAACTTTTTCATTTTGATAATTAATTAAAGGTAAAGTTATTTGATGTTGACTTTAAGATCAAAACCGAAGAACAGCGCGTTGTCGGAAAGAAGCGTGAATGTCTTGCTCGGGTCTTTTTTCGACTTATACTGCGGTCTGTTGTTGAGGAAATTGTTGGCGAAGAAGGAGGCGGTCAGCCAATCGCCTATCTCCTTCGAGATATTCAAATTGAAGAACATGGTCGGAAAATAATCCTCGGCCGTAAAACGGTTGTCCGGGAAGGTGCCGCCTTTCAGATACTTGTATTCGGGGGTATCGACGAGACTGTAATCATAATCGTGGACCAGCCCGTCCTCATACGACACCCATTGCGAAATCTTCGTGTCATCATCCACATTCGATTCCATCCAATATTTTTCCTTCCAGTTGATCTGAGACATGAGCGTGACGACGAATCCGAGTTCCGGAATATTGTGGGTGATGCGGAAAGTCGTCAGGAATTTATCTTTGGCATTGGTGTAACGGCCACCCTCATAGACAATCAGGTTTCTCTCCAAGGTGTTGTTCGCATCCTTTTCCACGACAGCTCCCATATCGGAATATCTCGACTGCATATAGGCACCGTTAATATAAAAGGAGGTGCGTATGGCCTCGAATCTTCCAAGGTCAATCTCATACTCAATTCCCCGGTTGAGGGTCTTGAGCGTGTTCTGAGGGGTCGCATGACCGAGGAAAATCTTGTAAGTGTGGTCAAAGACAGCATCATAGCCTCCAGCGGGATTGGGTTGGGAAAGATAGCGGTTGAAATCCACCAGATGATACGACGATACGGTATTGGTGAAACTGTAACCATTGTCCATCCTGTCATCGAAGCCCGTGACGGAAAGGCGGTATCTGCCGGCCAGAGTCAAGTCGATTCCGGCCTCCATACGGCGCAAAGTAGCTATCTCAAGGTCCTTGTTGACCGTCTCAAACTTCCGGACGGTTCCCACCGTAGTTTCCTCATCCGTGCTGATGTAGTTCGAGATATTGAAATAGACCGGATCGGGATAAAGATACATCACGGTAGGCGCTTTGGCATTCACACCGTAACCGAAGCGGGCCGTAAGAGTCTCGGGAACGATATCGAAAGACATATTGAAACGGGGGGAGAGCACGCTCTTGCCGTTGATGTTGTCGTAACGGGCACCCAGTTTGACGTTCAGATTCCGAGTTCCGCCTATGGCATGGGTGTATCCGTCCTCGGCATAGACACCGAGCTGGTTGACGAAAGGAATATCTTTATAAGGTCTGGCCCGGAAGGAGGCATAGTTCTCGCCGCCACGATAGGCGGGAGGAGTCAGATCGGAGAACACCTTGCCGTCACCGAGGTTGCCGTCGGTCTTGAAGTCAACGCCAACGAGGATGTGATTGTTGATATTCCCCCATTTCTTGTTGAAATCAGCCTTCAACTGGGCAAAAGCGTTGACCTCGTCACCGAAAATCTCATAAATGCTGAGTCCTTTGCTGACGAAATGCATATTCTTGTCCATATCTCCGGCCGGGATAGCGGTGATTTTGTTTCCGTTGATATCGTACACATCCTTTCCGGACACGTTGGAAACCACCGCTCCGTCCGTTACAATGGAGGTGAACATCTGCTTTCCGCCGCTGAAATTCTCCTGATAATACTCGTACTTGTCGGTGTACGATGCCGAAACCGTGTATTTGATGGTTTTCAGCCAGCCCTTGTTGATTGAAAAAGTACCGTTGGTGTTGAATCTCAACGACTGCTCGTTTCCGTTACCGGCAACGTTGTTGAGGTAATCGTCCGGATTGGGTTCGTTGGTATCTTTTCCGAGACCGAAACCCAGAGAGGTCGTAGTCGTCAGATTGTCGGCGAAGTTCTTGCTCCACAAAGCCTTGACATTGGCACGCTGATAGTAGGAATAAGCCTGATACAACGAAGCCGTACTGTAGGCATAATCGGCCGAGAGATTCAGGACACCGGCATTGCCGCCCAATTTGAAGCCGCCGGAAGTCGCCGCCTGATAGGTATAGGGATTGACTTTCACACGGACACTCACCGGCTCACGTCCAGCTTTGGAGTGCACTATGACAGCTCCCGAAGTGAGATCTCCGTATTCGACAGACGGAACACCTCGGATGACCTCCACCGATTCTATATTGTCCGTCGAGATTCCGCGCGAATCCACACCGCTTTGAGTCGATCCGGTGGCACCTTCTACAGAAGGAGCAAGGGCTTGGAGGTTGGCATTGGCCGAAACAGGCGCGCCATCGACAATAATGGCTGTTCCAAGGCTGTTCATACTCTGACCGTAGGCTGTGCCTCCTCCGGTTCCGTCAAAAGCCGTCCGGATATTAAACGAGTTGTGCGATGTCAGATTGGAGTTCGACAGAGCGGCTCCGGGAAGGAAAGCCATCAGGTCGGTAAGAGAACTCGTCTGCATGTGGTCCATCGCCTGACGCGAAATCTCCGAAGCGGTGGAACTTCCACTCTTGTTTTGAGTGGCCACCACCGTCAGTTCTTCCAGACGGAAACTGGTCTGCTTGAGCTGGAAATCGAAACGGTTGTTGGAACCGGCGGCCAACTCGACTTCGCGGGTTTCCGTCTCCATTCCGACAAACTGAACCGTAATGGTCGATTTGCCCGCATCCACGTTGCGGAATTCATATTCTCCGCGCCCGTTGGTGCTGGTGAACGCTCCCGAAGGAGAAAGGACCACGACGGCAAATTCAACAGGCTCACCGCTTTCTTTGGCAGTTACTGTACCACGGATGACAGCACCTGCATTACCGGGTGCGGCATACACGCTGGTGGCGAGGGAAAAGATAAGACAAAGGGTAGCAATAAACCTGTCAATTCTCATACTTCCAGTCAACATATAGAAAAATACAACCTTCCCTCACATACAAGGGGCTAAAAGTCTGCAATATTCGCAATATTTTATGAATTACGCAACTGATTTTCTGAAATTAACAGCTTTCATCCCTATTTTTTCCGGAAACATATTTCATGGCAGAATCCCACCTCCATCCGATGAGCGTCATGCCGGCCATCGGGCTCTTTTTTTCAGTCTGAATGCTCAAGTCAAAGAAGATTTCAAACCTTTCCGTGGACAACGTTGAGCGTTCTGCCGGCTTCAAGGACAACAAGCGGCTGGTGTTCATCAGCTACGGCTCCGGCGGTTATTCTGGCCGGAAATCATGGGACCAGACCGTCTCGTATCCCCCTTCCACATCGTATCTGATGCGGACCACGAAAATATAATCGACCGGGCAGGTGTGATTTTTGTCAATCATGGAGAGGGCGCTTTCTGCTGTTTTCTTGGCGTTCCTGACAGCTTTCGACTTGCCGTTCTGAGCTCTCATCAAGGCCTCATGACTCATACCGAGATCTTCATAATCACCCAGAAAGGCGGTATCGAAAGCGTCAAAGATGACATTGGCAGAGGGGAGCAAAGTCTCCAAACCGTTGACAATTTCACTGTCGGTATCTTCGGCGAAACCCCATTTCACAAACGTATCATAGGACTCATAGTAGCACGAAGTGAAACAGGCAAGCATTACGGCCACCACAGCCGTCATCAGAAAAAACTTTTTCATTTAGAAGTTGTTTATTGTTTCGAAATTATCTGAATACTGTTTTTGAGAAAGATTCTGAACCTGTTTTGAAATGATTTCCCGATGATCTGATAGGGATTTTGAGGTTGATTCGGGGCATCGGAAAACCGAATCATAAATTTTTTAATAGAATTCAAAACAGGTTCTTTGTCAATGGGAAAATTCAGAATTACCAGTTGTCATCGTCGGAATAGCCGTCGCCATCGTAATTGAGCTTGTTTTCCCAACCGTAATGTCCTTCGAGATCGGCATCGGGATGCTGCGAATGCATACCGTACATATCCTCACATATATCACGCATCTCGTCGTTGTTGTCAAATTCCCCGTGTTTTCCGAGAAAGTCACTGCTCATATCGGAGCCGCCTTGTTTTCCGAATAAAATTTCAAAAAGTCCCATAGCGATAATATTTTAGAACCTGTTTAAATTTGTTTCGGGATTATTTGAAGGCTGTTTTTGAGAACGGTTTTGTCTATCGTTTTGCGTGGAATAGCGGGCTATTTGAGCAAAAGGATAGGCAAAACAGGCCAAAAAGAGCCTCATAAAAACCGAAAACATCATAATATTTTTTGTTGTAAGAAATTTAAACAGGTTCTTAATCCATAACTTGCATTCGAAAGCATCATTCCAATTCCGGCATAGCGGCTGAGCATTCACTTACCGCTGAACTGCTCGGCGAAATAGCGCCACAGCGGAGCGGCCATCAAAGATTGTTTGATCTGGTCGTTGAGCAAGAGGTCCAGAACCTGGTTTTTGGAAAGGAGACAGACGGTGATATCTTCCGTACGGTCGAGGTGCTGCCGGTCCGAAAGTTTCCTGACATTGACTGCGATGAAACAATGCGAATAATTATTGGTGGTCGAGGAATTGCCCGACAAAGTCATAAACTCGCGCCATTCACCTTCGCCGTAACCGGTTTCTTCCATCAGCTCGCGTTTCGCCGCCTCAAGCGGGCTTTCTCCTTCTTCTATCACTCCTGCAGGAATCTCATAACAGGTTTTTCCGAGACCATGGCGGTACTGACGCTCCAGCACGAACTCGCCTTCCTCCGTCACGGCAATCACATTGACCCAGTCCGGATATTCCAAGACATAAAATTCCTCATTGATCTGACCGCTGGGAATCCGCACACAATCTTTGCGGACGGTGAGCCAGGGGCGTTCGAAAAGATACTCACTCTTCAATACTTCCCACTTCCCTTCTTCAGTAATCGCGTCTTTCATATCGGAAAGGAACTGATTTGAAATGATTTCCCGATGAATAGAGTCATAATAATTTTTGAAAGAATTCAAAACGGGTTCTAAATTATTCCAAAATGACTGCGGTGCCGGATGCAGTCACCATCAGCATCCCATTAGCCTCGCCAAGCACCTCATAATCAATATCTATTCCTATTACAGCATTGGCACCGGCCTCGCGGGCTCTTGATTCCATTTCGCTCAAAGCCTGAGTTCGGGCATCAATGAGCTCTTTCTCGTACGAACCGGAACGTCCGCCGATGATGTTGCGGAGACTCGCTTCAAAATCCTTGAGGAGATGGACTCCGTTGACGACCTCGCCGAAAACAACACCTTTGTATTCTCTGATCCGGCGGCCTTCCACCGTCGGTGTGGTAGTTAGAATCATAGTTCAGACAGGAGAATGGAATAATTACTCAGACAAAGATAGAATATTATTTCCAGAACCTGTTTTGATTTCTTTCAAATAAATTCCAAACAGGTTCCATGTTTTCGGATTATTCATCATCTTTGTATATTCAGAAGCTTCAAAATACACCTCACATCATGAAACAGCTTTTCACCATCACAGTTCTTGCACTGATGTTCTGCCTGCCGGTTTCCGCGCGGAAGTTTGCCGTGAGCGGGCCGCAGGGAGGCATCTCCATGAAACTGACACTGCCCAAGGGATTTCATCCGGATAAAGACAGCTGCCATTTGATAATCCTGATGCATGGGATTTTTTCCTGCAAAGACTATCCTCCCATGCCCAATATCTCCAAAGCATTGGCCAGAAGCGGCATCGCCTCCATCCGGTTCGATTTTGACGGCCACGGTCGCAGCGAAGGGCAAATGATCCGCATGACCATTGCCAAAGAGCTTGAAGATGCGAAGGCAGTTTGGGATTTTGCTTCCTCACTACCTTATGTATCAGGCATTTCACTACTCGGCCATTCACAGGGAGGCGTTATCGCCAGCATGACGGCAGGGGCAGAAGACATTCATCCGGAATCACTCATTTTGCTGGCACCCGGAGCCGTCATCAAAGAAGCCACCCGAAGCGGCCATTTTTTCGGAAACCGTTTTGACCCCGCCGATCCTCCCGAATTCATCAAGTGCTTCCATCATTTCAAACTGGGAAAAGATTATCTGACCGAGACCCAAAAACTGGATATTTACGGTGTCTCGGAAAATTTCCAGGGACCGGTCTGTCTTATCCACGGTTCTGAGGACGGCATCGTGCCACTATGGTGCAGCCAGAAGTATGAGTCCCTCTACCGGAACTCCGAAATGCACCTTGTGGAAGGCGAGAATCACCTTATTATAAAAAGACAAAAAGAAGTCATTAACATCATTTGTAACTTTCTGAAGGGGCTGATATTTTCATACCCCAACTAAGAAGCTGTTTAAGAACCTGTTTAAATTTCTTACAACAAAAAATATTATGATGTTTTCGGTTTTTTTGAGGCGTTTATTATTCAATCCATTTTTATGAGAAAAATTTGGTTTGTTTATGTGTGCCTGCACTGCTCTTGTGCTGGGTTTCTGCTCTTGCAGAGGTGATTATGAAGAAGTTGACAAAAGAGTTTGCCTTAATTCTTCCATCGGGTAATACCGTGGCCCGCTGGACGGATGATGCGAAAGCCGAAATGCTCAAGCGTCTGGAAACCATCGCTGCTCCCGACTTGATTCTGGCTCCCAATGACAATGTGGCCGAAGGCATCATCGAGGCTCTTATCGAAAAAGGATACACCTCTTTCCCCATCATCACCGGGCAGGACATGACCGATCAGGCCAAGGACAATATCGACCGTTATTGATTCTCTTTTCCCATCCTATGGAAGGGATATGTGGCATCATTCCGCATATCCCTTTTATTTTGCGTTTTTCGAAGCGGCCGTCATCAGCCGGCTTATTCCGCTCTGACTTCGGCCAGAGTACACACATAGCCTGCCTGCCGGTTGATCTTTGTGTCAAACATCACCTTTTCCGCTGCAGCAAGAATATCTTTCAAAGGGACAATCAATCCATCACCGCTGAGTTTCACATAACTTTCCTTCTTTGTCCAAAATTCAGCAAATTTCTCTGCTGGATCCACAGCCGAGTTCACTTGTTCCAATTCATTGGAGTTCAATACTTTCTCGGCAACTTGTCCATGGTATCGGATTTCTTCGATATCGATTCCCACAGGCCGGTCGGCAAGCACACAGGCCGTTCCCCGGTGGCAATGACTGATATTAAAGAAAATATCCGGATATTCCGAAAAATAAGGCTTTCCGTGGGCATGGTATGAGAAAGCGGGACAAGGAGCGATGCCAAAAACGGACGCCAACATTTCCTCCAACATAAGAAACGACTTGGCACAGAGGAATCTGTCAAGCTCAAACCTATACGTCAACGCTTTCTCCAAACGCCATGGAGGGAGTTTGTCCAAAAGTTCCGGAAGAGCGGCCTTGATGTCGTATTCGGGAAGAATGTCAAATGTTGAAAGCGAAATCATGACATGAGGAAGTGAGTGCAAAAATAATATTTTCGCACGGATTGCCAACCGAAGTCTGTTGTCACACAAAAGCGCGGAGCTTCAGGCCGGCCAGCAAAGTATCGGGGCGGAAGTGCACCACAGCCCACTCCTCACCCGCCATACAGAAACCGCAACGGGGACAGTTACCCACTTTCGGACCGATACATTGAGGCTCACGGCTGCCGTCCATAAAGACAAAATCAGTCATCCAGCAACAATGCCTGAAATTCATGTCCTTCATGCGCCTCAGGCCGCTCACCGAATTCATAATGGGAAATCCTTCCTTTTTCAGGGCGATAATCTGCTCTATGACCTCCTGTCTGGCTTTTTCATCCAATGCGAGGTACTCCGTCCCCGGGAAAGGCGTGTGCATATTGAACGAAATGCACTGGAAGGCGGGATTGTTTTTGACAAATTCTGCCGCCTCACGGATACACGAACGGTTGAGATTGTTGACCACCATATTGGCAGCCAATGCCTTATGTCCGCAGGAAGCCGCATTTTCCAACAGCCTTTCCCAAGTGCCGGCACCGCGGATCTGTTCGTGGAAATCGCCGACGCCATCCATGCTGATCCAAATGCTGTCGGCACGGCTGCCTCTGAAATTCTGTTGGGCATTGGTGGTGATAGTGCAACTGAAAAAACCGATTTCTCTGGCCAAATCGCATAAATCATCCACCGTTTTATCGCCATCCCGCCATAGGAATGGCTCGCCGCCCTCAAAATCCACGAATCGGGAACCCAGACGGTAGCAATATTCCAATTCCCGGCGGATCTGCGACATTGTCTTGGTGACGGGCGAAGTGTGATTATATACACTGCAATGCTTACAACTCAGATTGCATTTGTCGGAAATGAAGACCACACTCTGCAGGGGTGCCTTCTTGCCGAGGACGACCGAGCGGAAATACCACCAGGGCAGATAGAAAAGCTCTTTTATATTCATAATATGACAAGAACGACTTTAACAATTATTACAATAAGGCTGAAGCCTGTGACGATGTTTCTGGCAGTGAACCAGCGGATAAGATACCATCTCAATCCGGCCTCACCAGCCTGATCCCAATAATCGAAACGGCCAAGATACCATTTGGGATGATCCGTATCCACCGGCAGGTCATAGACAAAGCGGTACAGCGACCAGACCAGCCAAATGGCCCGGGGAAGCATCAGACAAGTGAAAAGATATGTCGGATGTATCGCACCGGCCGACACAGCCACGACAATTACGATAAAAGGTGCCAGATTGATAAGGGCGCTCAACAGAAGGCAAGCGGACTTTGAACCTATCACCGAGGCCAAGGTATGTTTGTCTGATTCCTCATCTCCGACATTGTCTATGATACTGTGTGTGAAAAGGATATTCATCACCATCAGGCCCACGGGAATGCTCATCAGCCAAATCCGCTCATCGACTTTTCCACAAGAGGCATAATAAACGCCGACCATCAGCAGCGGGCCGAATATCAATCCGACGGTAAGCTCGCCCAAACCATGATAGCTCAAACGCAATGGGGCGGCATCGTAGAAATAACCGAGCACAAGAGCTCCCAGCGTCATCAGTATTATCCAAACACTGCCTTCCGGAAAAGCGAATCCTTGAAGCGGAGTCCAATGCAGGAAACAGACGGCACCGAAAAACAAAGCCGTTCCGCCGAAGACGGCGATAGCGGTTTTCAGGCCTTTCACAGTGGTCTGACCATTGTTGAGATAGGGATATTTGGCGGTAAAGGCCTTGAAACCACGACGGACAACCTTCATCCGCGCCTCCAACACTTCATCCACATAATCGAAATAATCATCCAGCAGATTCATTCCACAATGGGCGAGATTCACACCCAAGACGGCCAAAACAGCTGTATACCAGCAGAAACCGGGATTGCCTACCGCCAGGACAGCCGCCATCAAGGCAGGAATCAGACTTTGTAATGTGGCTGCGAAACGGGCATTTTCAAACCAGGACTTTATCATCTGAAAAGCTTCTTACTCAACAACGACATCGATTCCTTCAGCATCCACCGTAATTTTATAGAACTTCTCGCCAAACTTCATATTGACCTGATTCGCATAAGCGACGGCCCAATTCTCCATCAGGATGTCATCTATCAGCTTCATGCCTCCAAAAGTTTCGGTCTCCGCCTCTTCAATTCCCAATCTGTCATCCTCGTTTCCATCCACCACCACGCGGATTCTGCACGTTCCACTCCAAGGAGCAGGTTCGTTCCTATATGAGTTGATATCGATATTGGGGATGGACGTAAAAGTAACCTTGGCCGTCTTGACCTCGTTCCCTTTCACCGTTGTCTTGAAAGACTTCTCAAAACTTGTCTTGGTGCCGTCAAATTTCTCATTGATAGAACCCAGCACGAAGGTGCCGTCAAAATCGGTGATGAAAGCCTGAAGGGAAACCGCCTTGGTAAAAGCGCCCGTCACAGAAGTCTCCACTATAACTTCCACTTCATGACTTTCCACTTTGTCTTCATTCCCGGATTGACAACCCACCATTACCATGGCGCACACAAAGGTAGCGACAGCAAAAAACACTTTTTTCATTTCTCTACGGTTTTGATTATTCTGATAACTTCACGTTTCAGCAAAATTACGGCTAATTCCCGATTCCCGCAAACCCATTCCACCGGCAGGCACAAAACACGGTTTCCGTTCCTTGAATTCCAGAAATGTTGTACTTTTGTCCGGTGAATCATCTCCAAAAACTCAACCATAAGACAATGACGATAGAAGAAGAACTGGCTCTGATGCGTTCAGGGCAACATTATGACGCTCATACACCCGAAATGCTGGCCTTCCGTGATGAGGTGAAGAAAAAACTTTATCAGCTGAATGTGAGCGAATACCATTCCGACAAAATGCAGGAAATCATCCGTTCGCTCTGTCCCAACAGTGCGCCCGATCTCTATCTTGAGCCGCCTTTCTACTGCGATTACGGTGACGGAATCTATGCCGAAGAAGGTGTCTTCATCAATTTCGGCGCCACCATTCTCGACGGCGGCATCGTGAGAATAGGACGTCACACGCTTATCGCTCCCGGTGTCCACATTTACACTTCAGAGCATCCTCTCAATGCAGCCGACCGCGCCCAATGGGAAGATTGCCGACCAGTGAGCATCGGTGAACAATGCTGGATTGGAGGCCACGCCACCATCTGTCCCGGCGTCACCATCGGCGACCGTTGTGTCATCGCCGCCGGCGCCGTCGTGACCAAAGATATTCCGGCCGACTCGCTGGCCGCCGGTGTCCCCGCCAAAGTAGTGCGGAAGCTCAATAAGGTCTGACCATTT
>JAZRWU010000110.1:0-5916 GCA_045599885.1 Bacteroidales bacterium
GGCAGACCCACATAGCCTGCCACCGAAGTGACGCCCACCACGGAGCCTTTGGACTGAAGCAACCAGGGCAACGCGTATTTGGTGCAATTGACACAACCCCAGAAATTGACGTCCATCAGCCGGTGCAGCACGTCCAAATCGACATCTTTGAAGGCAGCTCGCATCGAGATACCGGCATTGTTGATGAGAATATCGATGCCTCCGAAGCGCTCTACGGTCTTTTCAACCAGAGCCTGGCATTGGGACTCCACGGAAACATCGGTGGGAACCACCAGGACTTCGTGGCCTTGCGAACTCAATTCCTGACAGAATGAATCCAGCTTTTCAGCTGAACGGGCCGCTAAAACCACTTTGGCCCCGCAGGAGGAAAGCAGGCGGGCGCAAGCCATTCCGATGCCCGATGAGGCGCCGGTCACGATGGCGACTTTTCCATTGAAATATTCTTGGTTGTTCATGGACGTAATCGTTATATAGTCTGCATCCGATGTCGGGACACCGGATGCAGACAAGCTGAATTATATACCTTTGCCGTGGCAGTTTTTGTATTTCTTTCCGCTTCCGCAGGGGCAGGGGTCGTTGCGGCCGATTTTCTGCTCCACGCGGACGGGCTCAAGCTTTTGAGGTTCAGGCGCTTGCGGACGTCCGTTGGGGGCGGGGCGGCGTGAACCGTAGTCGTCTTTCTGCGTCCTCAGATGGCTGTAGTCATTCCGGCGCGGTTCGGAGGCCTGACGTACCTGCTCGGGTTCCGGCATGGGAATCTGTCCATGCATCAGGATGGCGATGCTCTTGCGGTTCATCGTATCGACCATCGTCTTGAAAATATTGTAGGACTCCAGTTTGTAGATAAGCAACGGATCCTTCTGCTCGTAGGAAGCGTTCTGAACCGATTGTCTCAGCTCATCCAATTCACGCAGGTTTTCCTTCCAGGCATCATCGAGCGTATAAAGCAGAATGGCTTTCTCAAAACTCTTGACCACGTCTTTCGACTGGCTTTCGGCAGCCGCTTTGAGATTGCAGGGAATCTGATATGTGCGTTTTCCATCGCTTATCGGAACAACAATGCTTTGATATTGTGCTCCTTGATTCTCATAAACCTGTTGGATGACCGGATTGGCGATGGCGGTCATCTTCTCGGTCTTGCGTTTGTAGTTCTCAAGAGCCTTGTCACAAAGCTGGTCGATGCTGTCGTCCAGACGCTGTTTGAAAAACTCATTTTCGTCGAAAGGCACTTCGCAGGCGAAATATTTGAGCATGTTGAATTTGAGACCTTCGAAGTCTTTGTTGCTGTCGGCTTCCTCGGCCAACGAACGGATAGTGTCGTAAGTGGTGTTGGCGATTTCTACTCCGATACGTTCTCCCATCACGGCATGACGGCGCTTGGTATAGATGACCTCACGCTGGTTGTTCATCACGTCATCGTATTCGAGCAAACGTTTACGGATGCCGAAATTGTTTTCCTCCACTTTCTTCTGAGCACGTTCTATAGCCTTGGAAATCATGGAGTTCTCAATCATTTCACCTTCTTGGAGTCCCATCTTGTCCATGATGCCGGTGATACGCTCGCTACCGAACAGACGCATCAGGTCATCTTCGAGGGATACGTAGAATACGGAGGAGCCCGGGTCGCCCTGACGTCCGCTTCGGCCTCGCAGCTGGCGGTCAACACGGCGGCTTTCGTGACGTTCGGTGCCTATGATGGCCAGACCGCCCAAGGCTTTGATTTCGGGAGTCAGCTTGATATCGGTACCACGGCCGGCCATGTTGGTGGCAATCGTGACGGTGCCTTTCTCACCGGCATGGGCGACGATTTCGGCCTCGCGCTGATGCAACTTGGCATTCAAGACATTATGGGCGATTTTGCGTTGGGTGAGCATACGGCTCAACAACTCGGAGATTTCTACCGAGGTGGTACCGACCAGCACAGGACGGCCTTGCTCATGCAGCGATTCGATTTCTTCGATAACGGCTTTGTATTTCTCACGTTTGGTCTTGTAGAGACGGTCCTCCATGTCGATACGGGCAATCGGACGGTTGGTGGGAATGACGACGACATCGAGTTTGTAGATGTCCCAGAATTCTCCTGCTTCCGTTTCGGCCGTACCGGTCATACCGGCCAGCTTGTGATACATACGGAAGTAGTTCTGCAAGGTGATGGTGGCGAATGTCTGGGTGGCAGCCTCAACTTTGACGCGCTCTTTGGCCTCAATAGCCTGATGCAGACCGTCGCTGTAACGTCTTCCTTCCATGATACGGCCCGTCTGCTCATCCACGATTTTGACCTGATTGTCAATCACCACATATTCATCGTCACGGTCGAAGAGGCAATATGCCTTGAGCAGCTGCTGAATGGTGTGGATGCGTTCCGATTTGATGGAGAAATTGTTATATAACTCGTCTTTCTTGTTGAGCTTGTCTTCCTCGCTCAGACCCTCGTTCTCGAGTTCGGCCAATTGGGAAGCCAGATCGGGGATGATGAAGAATTCGGGATCCTCGCTGTCGCCGGTAATGAAATCGACACCTTTGTCGGTAAGTTCGATGCTGCGGTTTTTCTCGTCAATCACGAAATACAGGGGATCGGTGACGATGTGCATTTCCTGATTGTTGTTCTGCATATAGAATTCTTCCGTTTTCTGCATGCTGGCCTTGATGCCCTGCTCGCTCAGGAATTTGATCAGCGCTTTGCTTTTCGGCATGGCTTTGTGGGAACGGTAGAGCAGCAGAGAGCCTTCCTGTTGGACTTTCGGATCCTCATTGAGCATTTTTTTCTTGGCTTCTGCCAGCAATTGGGTGGCCATGTCGCGCTGGACGGCCACGATACGCTCCACTTTGGGACGCAGTTCCTCGAACATCTGGTCTTCGCCTTTGGGAACGGGGCCTGAAATGATAAGAGGGGTACGGGCATCGTCAATCAGCACGGAGTCAACCTCATCGACGATGGCGTAATTGTGGCGGCGCTGTACCAGATCGACCGGACTGCCGGCCATGTTGTCACGAAGATAGTCGAAACCGAATTCGTTGTTGGTGCCGAAGGTGATGTCGGCCATATAGGCGCGCCGGCGCTCCTCGCTGTTGGGACGGTATTTGTCGATGCAGTCAACAGACAGTCCGTGGAACATATAAAGCGGTCCCATCCATTCGGAGTCACGTTTGGACAGATAGTCGTTGACGGTCACCACGTGAACGCCGTTGCCTGTCAGGGCATTGAGGAAGACGGGAAGGGTGGCTACCAGTGTTTTTCCCTCACCAGTGGCCATCTCGGCGATTTTCCCCTGATGAAGCACGACGCCGCCGAACAGCTGGACATCGTAGTGGACCATATCCCATTTGACTTCGTTGCCGCCGGCCAGCCAATGATTCTGGTAGATGGCCTTGTCGCCTTCAATCCGGACGAAATCGTGAGTGGCCGCCAAATCACGGTCGAAACTGTTGGCAGTGACTTCGACGTATTCATTTTCGGCGAAGCGCCTGGCCGTTTCCTTGACAATGGAGAACACCTGAGGCTGAACCTCGTCCAATGCTTTTTCGAGTTTGTCGAGGATATGTTTGTCAATTTTGTCAATTTCGGCATAGATTTTCTCCCGCTGATTGATTTCCAGGGCTTCAATGCCGGCTTTGAGTTTTTCTATCTCGGCGCGTTCCTCCTTGACGGAATCCTGCACCTGTTGGCGGAGTTTGGCCGAAAGTTCACGCAGACCGTCGTTGTCGAGAGCGGCGACGGCCGGATAGGCAGCTTTTATTTTTTCGACGTAAGGATTGATTTCCCGGAGGTCACGCTGCGATTTGTTACCAAAGAGCTTGGTCAGAAATTCGTTGAATCCCATATATGTAATTGTTTTGATTTCGTATGATGGATGATGATTTGTTTAGTTTCCTGTCTGTTCGAACAATATCTTTCCGGTGGAGGCCGTCGGCGGACGGATGTAGAGCAGCCGGCTCAGGGTCGGTGCAATGTCGAATACGCTGATTTGGTCGGAAATGCGTTCTGAGGTGATGCCGGAACCATAGAAAATCAGGAAAGTCTGTTGGCTGGCGTAACGCAGTTGCCGGTCGAAGGAGGGGTAACTTTCCCAATGTATGTTGCGTCCGTTCTCTATCCGGATACACAAGTCGCCGGAGCGGCCTTTGCAATAATTGTTGCGGAAGAGCACATCGCCCTCGTTGGCAGCTCCGTTGACGATGAAATTCTGTCCGGAAAACACTTGCTGTATGCCGTCCATTTCGGAAAGCAGATACGCGGAGGCCCGGCAGACTTCCTCCAGGGAGAGCTTCTTAGAGTCGATGAGCTTATGGTTGAGGTAAAGCTCGTTCTCATTCTGCCCGATAATCCAACGGTCGTTGCCGTAAAGCGCACCGAGGTAGAGATTGAGCAGCGCCTGGCAGCGTTCGGGATAGAACGAGGGAGTGGATTCGGCCTCGGAGACGGGGTAGGTGGCTTCTCCGCTGCTCAGCAGGTAGATCAGCACATGGTCGAGGCCGATGTATTGATCGATATCCTTTAGAAAAGCACTCAGATCTTCATCGAGCCGGAAGTAGAAATCCTGCATCTCGAGCGAGGACTGAATGTCGTTGGTGCAGAGTCGGCTGCCGGCGTTGAGATGCACGTTGAGCAAATCTGGAAAGGCATCCTGTCCGAGCTGCTCGCTGTGAATCAATGTCGTGGCAAGACTGAACACGCGGCTGTTGGCCATAGGGGTCTCCTTGAAGAAACGCACGTTGTCCCAGCCTGTTTTGCTGAATGCATAATCGAAGAACAGCGAATGGTTCTGGTGGGGCAGGCGGATGTAGCGTTTAAGCGAATATTTGGGAGTCCAGTTGCTCTCCAGACGGATGTTCCCTTCCCGTTCATTTTGTTGGAGCAGCCAGCGGGGCATATAATTGTAATAGGTGCTGCTGCACCATTTCCCGCTGCGGTTGTCCATCCAATAGGCTCCGTCAGCCATCTTTCCGGCCGATACGATGACGGGTTCCGGTTGAATGCCGACCGAGAAGACCTTGGAGTTGTTGCCGGCCGCTTTCTTAAGTTCGTCTGCCAGATTGGAAACGAGCAGATTTTTGGGAGAATAGGTTTCTACGGTATTGAGGCCGGCCGATTTCTTGTCAAAGACACACGAACGGCGTTGTTCCTCCTGGGTGTCAAACCATTCGTCTGCGATGATTCCGTGGTACATCGGCGGGCATCCGGTGACAGCTCCGGCGATGACCGTCGCACCGTCTTTGTTGGAACTCCCGTAGGAGACGTTGCGGTAGAACCGTCCGTTTTCAATAAGTCTCTTCAGCCCGTCCTGGCCCATTCCGTCCATAAACCAACGCAGATAATCTTCCTGCAACTGGTCGATGTGTATGCCGATCACCAGACGCGGGCCTTGGTATTCCGGATTCTTCTGCGCCCGGGCGTTCAAAGGCAGGCAGACCGTAACCGTCAGCAGAATCAGGGGAGTGGAGTTCAGATGCCGGGTCTGTTTCCTGGCTTGGGTCTGCGCCGGTCGGCTTTCGGAGACAGGTGCCTTGTGGGAAGTCCAGCGGCTGAACAAACTCAAAAGGCAACGCAGCGCCAAGGCCAATTGCAAGGGCAAGGTGGCCGGATGGAAATACTGCGGCAGGAAAGCTCTCCCCGCTATGGCGAACAAGATAAAAGGAAGAACGGCGGACAGATAGATATGCGGCGCCTTTCCACGACGGAAAGACGGGAGAAGCAAGGCGAGGGCAAATATCAGCTGAAGTGGTTGAAGCCAGAGCAACAGCCAGTTGTGATGCACGATGGGATGGACGGAAAAGAAGGCGAGGAAAGTGATGATGCATCCGGCCAAACCGGCGGTACCGAACAGCAGGCCGTCTATCCACCAGCGTCTTCCTTTTTTCTTCCCGTGTATGTTTTTCCATTCGAAAATGCCGGACAGGGCGCTCAACAGGAAAATC
>JAZRWU010000111.1:0-2230 GCA_045599885.1 Bacteroidales bacterium
TCTGTTTTGCCCATCCTCTTGCTCAAATAGCCCGCTATTTTTCGCAAAACGATAGACAAAACCGTTCTCAAAAAAAGCTCTCAAAAAATCTCGAAACAAATTTAAACAGCTTCTAAGAAGCTGCTAAAATCCCCATCAAATCATTTAAAACAGGTTCTTGGAAACGATGAATAAATAACTTGGTAAATCCTGGATACGTGGTTATTTATAAAATTCGATGTAGGGTTTCAGAACATCGGAATCGGCATCTTCCTGGCTCAGATAGACAGGAGCGATGTAGAAAGGATTCTTGACACTGGCATTGAAAACAGCGTCAACGGCCTGCTTGCCCATCTCGAATGTGTTTTGAGCCAGGATGCCTTTGACGACACCGCCTTCCAGCAGAGATTCCAGATTGGCTTTGTAAACATCGAAAGTATAAACTTCCTTGCCGTTCTCTTCGAGAGTGACGAGAACATCAGCATAGCAGGACATACTGCCGTTGAAGCAAACGATGCAACTGGCCTCCGGATACTCTTCTGCTTTTTGGTCGAGATTGGCCGCTTCGGCTTCGGTGGTTTCCCAAAGGCTGGTGGTTCCGACGACGGAAGTGAAACCGTCATAGCGGAGTTGACCGGCGTTGCTGGCCTTGGAACGGACGGAAAGAATGTTTTCTGCCGGAACGTCAATCTGCTCGCCCAGCAATTTCCCCGCTTCCACGTTGTCGGTTCCGACGAAAGTGCGGTATTTGCCGGCCAGAGGACTTTCAGATTCTTTGACGGGCGTGTCCAGAATGATGACAGGAATGTTGAGTTCTTCGGCGAGACCGGCGATGCGTGTCTCCACTTGGTGATTGCCTTCAGAATAAATAGGTACAGCGATGATGCCTTTGTAGTTGTAGTCATGTTCGACCATCTCGTCGAGGGCGTTCAACTGGCTCTGGTAGTCGGCATCGCTCGTGGTGTAACGGATGACTGCTTTGACATTTTGGGCGGCACATTCTCTGTCGATGGCGGAAGCGACTTGAAGCCAATAATTCCCATCCTCCATTTTCAGGACGACCATAACGGCGTCTTCTTTCTTTTGGTCACAGGCAACAAAGGCAATGGCAGCGAGGCACATTGCAGCAACAGTAAGAAGAATTTTTCTCATGATGAAAAATGTTAATTGATTATAAATAATTGATATTTAATTGATTAGTAAAAGTATCAATGTGAATTGAGCGGCTTTGCAAACGAGCTGCAAAGATAATGTATATTTGGAAAGTGTATCGGTGAATTGTGTAAAAAATCAATAAAATACCTTTCGCTCAATATCCCGCTATGCCCGCTCAACGACAAGGCAAATCCGGCTCAGAAAAACCGATTCAATACAGTTTCTGATGCGGGTCAAATACTTTCGAGCCAGGAGGCGCTCACGGCATCGTCGGGCATCGACCAGGCGCCGCGCGGTGAAAGACTCAATACGCCCACAGCCGGTGCGTCGGGCATGCAGGAGCGCTTGAACTGCTGGTTGAAGAAACGGCGGATGAAAGTCCTAAGCCAATAGCGGATGGTGTCCTTGCCGTATATGCCTTGGAAGGTGTGGAGAGCCAGGGCCTCGGTCTTCTCAGGGCTGAATCCGTAACGCAGGAAATAATAAAGGAAGAAATCGTGCAGTTCGTACGGTCCGACCAGTTCCTCGGTCTTCTGCGAAATCGTCCCATCCTGGCTGGCCGGCAGCAATTCGGGGCTGACAGGAGTCTGAAGTATGTCCGTGAGCAATTTCCCGACGGCTTCCGTCTCTTTGCCGGCAATGAATTCCACCACTTTGCGTACCAGCGACTTGGTCAGGCCGGCATTGACACCGTACATGGCCATGTGGTCGCCGTTGTAGGTGGCCCAGCCCAGAGCGAGTTCGGAAATATCTCCGGTTCCAACCACCAGACCGTTGCATTTATTGGCATAGTCCATCAGAATCTGAGTCCTTTCGCGTGCCTGACTGTTCTCAAAGACCACGTTGTGGTCGCCGATATCGTGACCGATGTCGGAAAAATGCTGTGTGCAGGCATCTTTGATGTCGATTTCCAAAGATGTGACACCCAATTCCTCCATCAACTTCTGGGCATTGGACTTGGTCCTCGAAGTCGTCCCGAAACCGGGCATTGTGATTCCAATCACCTTGGAACGCTCCATTCCGAGAACATCGACCGCCCTGACCGCCACCAACAGTGCGAGGGTGGAGTCGAGTCCGCCTGAAATACCGATGACAG
>JAZRWU010000112.1:0-12014 GCA_045599885.1 Bacteroidales bacterium
TGTTCTTCAACATGAGCGGTGTCCTGGCGTTCTTATTCGCCGGTTTTCTCATCAAAATCATTTCAGGAGGCATCACTTACGGCTCCATCTTCCAGGCTATGTTTCCAGATGCCCCACAGGAGCAGTTGGCTATGTTTCACACCATTTTCAATATCATCACCGTCATACTCATTATGCCGCTCACCGATGCTTTGGTAAAGCTGGTCTGCCGTATCATTCCCGAGGATGAGGCGCCGGAAGAGACCCGAAAGTTGAGATTTTACTATATTGACAGAAATATGCTCAAAACCCCGCCTATCGCCGTGCTGCAAACCAAAAATGAGATTATCAATATGGCGGCCATGGCCATGCGGAACTTCAATCTGTCGTTGGACATGGTGTCAAGCCTGGACCTCGGACGTCTGGAAGAATTCCAACATACTGAGGACGAACTGAACTGGTTGAACAATGAGATAGTGGAATTTGTGGTCAATCTTTCCGGAAGAAGAGGCTTAGGTGAAAAAGACCATATATTTCTGTCCGGGACTTACCGCACGGTAAGGGATATTGAGCGAATCGGCGATTATGCTGAAAACATCACGGAGTATGCCCAATACCTGAAGAACAGCGAATCGTCCTTTTCCGAAAAAGCACTGGGTGAGATACACGAACTGCGGTACTTGTTGGGGGAATTGTATGAATACACTCTCAAGGCATACAGCGAGGAGGATTTCAACGCTCTTGGCAAAGCGAATATCGTGGAGGAGGAAATCGATGATTTTACCAAGAAAATGGAGGACAACCACATCGCAAGGCTCTCGGAAGGAATCTGCTCCCCGGCTGTCGGCGCTCAATATCTGTCCCTCAGTTCGAATGCCGAACGTGTCGGTGACCACCTGATCAATGTGGCGAAGACTATTCGGGCTCTGAAACAGAATTAAGGTTTAGCCCGCCTCTCAAGCAAGCTTGGCGGCGGAGGGATTCGCCGCTTCGCGGCAGTTCCCTTTCGCTCGCCGCGGGGCTCCGTGGCAAACGGAAGGACGGACTGAGGCCTTTGCTGTTATTATGAAGTGCCTGCCTCTCAAGCAAGCTTGGCGGCGGGCACTTCATAATAACAGCCCAGCGCATAGCGCTGGGCCTTCCGTTTGCGGAAAGTGAGGGATTCGAACCCCCGGTACGACGTAATGCGTACACCGCATTTCGAGTGCGGCTCTTTCGACCACTCAGACAACTTTCCAACTTTGCGGCGGCAAAGGTAATTCTTTTTTTATCTTTGGCAAAACCGCAAATAAAAATAATCAGACGGGGCGGCAGAAATCATCTGACAACTCCTCAAATTTCATATTTCTTAGAAGCTGTTTAAATCTGTTTCAAAAACAGTTCTTAGTAACGATGAAAAAAAAATATTATTGAAAGAAATCTAAACAGGTTCTATATTTCATTGCCGTTTTCTATTTTTGTGCCTGAACATTCGAAAAAAAATCATAGTATGTTGAGAAAAATCCGCATCGTTCTGGCTTTGGTGTTCTTCACTGGCCTCACACTGCTTTTCCTCGATTTCAGCGGTTGCCTGCACACTTGGCTCGGCTGGATGGCGAAAATACAGTTTTTACCTGCCGTATTGGCACTCAATTTTGTCACGGTGGCAGCCTTGGTGCTGCTGACGCTTGTTTTCGGGCGTGTATATTGTTCTGTCATCTGTCCGTTGGGAGTCATGCAGGATTTCTTCGGATGGTTGGGCAAAAAGAGCAAAAAGAACCGCTACCATAGTTCGCCGGCCAAAAATTGGCTGAGATACAGCATTTTGGCAATTTTCATATTGGCCATTATCCTGGGCATCGGCAGCCTCGTCTCTTTATTGGCACCCTACAGTGCCTTCGGACGCATCGCCCAAAATCTGCTGGCACCCCTCTGGCAATGGGGCAACAATCTGCTGGCCTATTTCTCTGAACGCGCCGGCAATTACGCCTTCTACAGTACTGACGTATGGATTAAGTCCTTACCTACTTTCATCGTTGCCGCCGTCACCATGGTGGCTTTGGCCATTTTGGCCTGGCGCAACGGACGCACCTACTGCAACACCATTTGCCCGGTCGGCAGCGTATTGGGATTCCTTTCGCGCTTTTCGCTGCTCAAACCCCGTATCGACACTTCAAAATGCAACGGCTGCGGACTCTGTGAACGCAACTGCAAAGCCGCTTGTATCCAATCGAAAAACCATACCATCGACTACTCTCGTTGCGTCGCTTGTATGGATTGCATCAGCACCTGCCGGCAGAAAGCCATCCGCTATGGATTGAGAACCAAGGGATCGGCCGCAGCAGACACTTGTGCCCAACCCGAAGCGGCCGAAGGGGCTATGAGCCGTCGCGCATTCCTCGCTGTGGGAGCCACTATGGCCGCCGGCATCGCCAAGGCTGAAAATGATGCCTTTGACGGAGGTCTGGCCGTGGTCGAGGACAAGAAAATTCCAGAACGCAAAACACCCATTGTACCGCCGGGAGCTCTTTCCATCCGCCATTTGGCCAATCATTGCACCGGTTGTCAGCTTTGTGTTTCCGAATGTCCCAATCAAGTGTTGCGCCCTTCCACCGATTTGAAACATCTGATGCAACCCGAATCGTCCTACGAGCGCGGCTACTGCCGTCCGGAATGCACCCGCTGTTCCGAGGTCTGCCCGACAGGAGCCATTCAACCCATCAGTCGCGAAGAAAAGACTTCCATCCAGATCGGACATGCGGTTTGGATTGCCGACAACTGTATTCCTTTGGTCAACGGTGATGCCTGCGGAAACTGTGCGAGACATTGTCCCAGCGGAGCCATCACCATGGTTCCCAGCGATCCGGGCAACCGTTTTTCTCCTAAAGTTCCCGCCATCAACGAAGAACGTTGTATCGGTTGCGGTGCCTGCGAGAACCTTTGTCCCGCCCGTCCATTCAGTGCCATCTATGTAGAAGGCCACGAACAGCACCGGAGCATCTGATATCCGGAACCACCAACTTATCAATCAAGAAGATATGAAAAAGCAAGATACCAATCACAATATGAACAGACGCGATTTTCTCAAGCGTTTGGGTGGCGGTCTGGCCGTCGGTTCTCTGGTTGCCGCCAGCAGCTGTCGGGGCAAAGAGAAGACCCCGCTGATAGAAAGCAAGTTGACTCCGCTTGGCGAGATTCCCACCGATCAGATGACTTTCCGCACGGCGCCTTCAAGCGGGCAAAAAGTGTCATTGCTGGGTTATGGCTGCATGCGATGGCCGACTCTCAACGACAAACGCAATGCCGATTACGACCAGGAACAGATCAATCATCTGGTGGATTATGCCATCGAACACGGTGTCAACTATTTCGATACCGCCCCTGTCTATTGTAAAGGTATGTCGGAAGCCATGACGGGAGCCGCTCTCAAGCGTCATCCGCGTGACAAATATCTGATTGCCACCAAACTTTCCAATATGTCGGCCGCCTCGCAGACATTGGAAGGTTCCAAAGCCATGTATTACAATTCCTTCAAGCAGCTGCAGGTGGATTACATCGATTTCTATCTGCTTCACAGCGTCGGCTCCAACCTCAACGATTTTCACAAACGCTTCGTTGACAACGGAATGCTCGATTTTCTGCTCGAAGAACGCCGCCAAGGACGCATCCGCCATCTGGGCTTCTCTTTCCACGGCAATCAGGAGTCCCTTGATTATGTGCTTTCGCTCAATGACACCTATCATTGGGACTTTGTTCAGATTCAGTTGAATTATATCGAATGGAGCAATCCCAACCGTCAGAATCTGACGGCCCGATATCAGTACGAAGCCTTGCAGAAATACGGCATTCCGGCTGTCATCATGGAACCGTTGCTCGGCGGACGTCTGTCCAAGGTCAATGACCATATCGCCGCCACTTTCAAGCAACGGGCGCCGCAGAGCAGCGTCGCTTCCTGGGCCTTCCGTTTCGCCGGAAGCCTGCCTGGAGTCCTGACCGTTCTCAGCGGAATGACCTATATGGAGCATCTCGAAGACAACCTGCGCAGTTATTGTCCTCTGGAGCCTTTGAACGAAGACGATTTCAATTTCCTCGAAAAAGCCGCCCAGCTTTTCCTCAATTTCCCGACGGTACCCTGCACTGCCTGCAATTATTGTATGCCCTGCCCTTACGGTATTGACATTCCAGGCATCTTCCAGCATTACAACAAATGCATCAACGAAGGCAATGTACCCGCATCCAGCCAGGATCCTGAATACCGGAAAGCCCGAAGAGCCTATCTGGTAAGCTATAGCCGATCCATCGATCTCGTGCGTCAGGCAGACCATTGCATCGGATGTGGAAAGTGCCGTTCGGAATGTCCTCAACACATCGACATTCCCCGACAACTGCAGCGTATCAACGAATTTGTGGAGAATCTCAAACAAGACAAAGAGTTCTAACATAGTTCTTACATGTCTTCCGTTTTCATACGCAAAGTTCTGCTTGTCGTGTCTTGGGGCCTGTTTCTCACGGTGCCCCTTCATGCCAGGACTGACCTGATACGACCGGATTACTCTCAAACATCCGGCATTGCTCCCGCTTACTTCGGTCCGAACGCTTTTCCTGTTCCGGAAATGCTGGACGGACGTGTTTCTTCCGAATTTCAGATGGAAGTGGCGGGTGACATCTATTCCGGACATCTGGATGCCAGTTCTGACCTGACGGGTGATTTCTTTGTCAAAGCCCTGATTCCCTTGTTTTCCCGATATGTCAATCTGAGTCTGTGGATGCCTGTGATTGAGTATTATTCCTTTTCAGAATCGGTCAGGGACATCCGGAGAGTATCGCCGCAATATGCGACACAAGGCTATGAGTTTGGCGATGTGTATGTGGGTATCGACATTCAATTGCTGGAAGACAATGGGAAACGGCCCGACCTCGCCATCCGCTCTGTCTTGAAATCAGCATCCGGAGGCAGTTTCGCCCAAGCGCGTTATTATGACTGTCCCGGCTATTTCTTCGATGCGGCAGTCGGAAAAAGTTTCACTCTGGAGCCCAACCGTCTTGTCCAAAACATCCGACTTTCGGCAAGCACCGGTTTTCTTTGCTGGCAGACCGACAACGGAAGACAAAACGATGCTGTGATGTACGGTGTTCAAATCGGTTTCAACGGAGGAAAATGCTCCCTAAACACCACTTTCAGCGGTTATTCCGGTTGGGAGAACGATGGTGACCGTCCTATGACACTCAAAACCCGATTGCTGTTCCATGGTGCCACGGTCAAACCTTTTGTCCTCTATGAGAGCGGTTTGCATGATTTTCCCTTTGACCATTGGCAGCTCGGACTGCGGTTTTGTCCTTTGAACGGCAAAATACGTCACTGATTGATCCTCACAAGAGACAATCCGAAAGAAATCCTTATCTTTGTGAGGAGAACGATATTATCCACCTCCATTTTTCATTCATTGTTATCTATATGAAAATCAAACATTTATTTATAGCTCTTCTCGGCATTGTCCTGACATCATCCTTTCTTCCGGCTTCCGCCGCCGACACTCTTTCCGGCCCCGTCACCCTCGAAGACATTGTTTCGGGGAAATACCGCAGCAAAGGAGCGGGTGAAATGATTTCCATGAACGACCACAGCAGTTATGCCGTTGCTCAAGGCGAAAACATCCTTCGCTATGACCTCAAAAGCGGGAAAGTCATTGACACACTGTTCTGTGGGAGCAAAGCCCGTGAGAATCAAATTGAAAGCATCGACGGTTTCTGCTTCAACGCCCAAGAAAGCCGCATTTTGATCTGGAACAACAAGAAACCCGTCTATCGCCGCTCATTTCTGGCTGATTATTATGTCTATGACTGCCGCCACAATATTCTGGACAAATTGTCCGAAAACGGAGCCATGCGCGATGCCAGTTTTTCTCCCAACGGCCGTATGGTGGCTTTTGTCCGTGACAACAACATCTTTATCAAGAAACTGGATTTCAAGTCGGAAGTGGCAGTGACCAACGACGGTGAGTTCAATGCCATCATCAACGGTGCCGCCGACTGGCTGTACGAAGAAGAATTCTGTACCACCAGAATGTATGAATGGACGGCCAACAGCGATTATCTGGTCTATGCCCGTTTTGATGAGCGCAAAGTCCGTGAATACGGTTTCGACCTTTATTATTGTTCCCAACCGCCATACAAGGATTATCAGTATTATCCCGGACAGTTACGCTTCAAATACCCTTACGCCGGAGAGCAGAATTCCAAAATCAGCCTCCGCGCCTATCACGTGGTCAACCGGAGCACTCAAAAACTGAAAATCGAGACTGACACCACGGACTACATTCCGTACCTTTATCGTATGGGGCAATCCAATATGATGGCCGTGGCCGTTTTGAACCGTAATCAGAATCAATTCAAACTTTACAGCATCAACGTCAAGTCCAACATCAACCATCTGTTGCTGAATGAAAATGCTGAAAATTACATCGATCCGGACAACCTGATGGCTATTGAATTCAGTTCCAAGGATTTCACCTATCTGAGCGAGAAAAGTGGATATCGCCAACTCTATCTTTACAACACCAACGGAACGCTCAAGAAGCAGTTGACCAGCGGCAAACAGGATCTGACTGCCTATTACGGACGCGATACACTGAATCAATATTTCTATTATCAAAGCATTGACGGAAAGCCTTACCGCAAAGCCATTTACCGCTGTGACGCCAAAGGAAGGCAAAGCAAAATCAGTACGGGAGAAGGCACCCATCGGGCTGACTTCAGCTCTGATTTCCGTTATTTCGTGGACAGTTATTCCAATGTCTCCACCCCGACCGTGCACACGCTCCGTCAAGCTGATGGAAAGAGCGTCCGTATTATCGAAGACAATTCCGCACTTAAAGAGAAACTTGCCTCCATCCCCCATGCGGAAAAAGAATTTTTCGAGACTCCCGCTGCCGACGGCACCACCCTCTACGGTTGGATGATCAAGCCGCGTGATTTCGATGCCAATCGTCAATATCCTCTGTTGCTCGTCCAATACAGCGGCCCTGACAGCCAGAATGCTTTGGACGAATACGATTTCGATTGGGAGTATTTCCTCGCCCAGGAAGGTTATATCGTTGCCAGCGTGGATGGACGCGGCACCGGTGCCCGTGGACGTGATTTCCGCCAGCAGACTTATATGCATTTGGGCATTATGGAGACCGAAGACCAGACCGAAGTCGCCCGCGCCCTCGGCACCCGACCCTACATCGACGCTTCCCGCATCGGCATCTGGGGTTGGTGCTACGGCGGCTATGTCACTTTGCTTGCCCTGACACAGACCACCCCAATCTTCAAGGCCGGAATCGCTATCGCTCCCGTCACCGACTACCGCTACTACAACACGGCCTATACCGAGCGTTTCATGCGCCGTCCGCAGGAGAATCCCGATGGTTATGACCAAGGTTCCGCCCTGCTTCGTGCCGACCGTCTGCAAGGCAATCTGCTGCTGGTTCACGGTTTGGCGGATGACAATGTGCATCCCAACCAGAGTATGGAATTCATTGACGCGCTGGTAAGGAGCGGCAAACAGTTTGAAATGCAGCTCTATCCCAACCGCAACCACAGCATTCTCGGAACCACCTACCGCAGTCATCTCTACAATCGTTGGTGGATTTTCCTTCAGAACAACTTATAACATGACCGAACATCTTAAAAAACCGGATTGGCTCAAAATACGCCTTGGTGACAATCATCAATACGCCAAGACCAAACATATTGTCCAAGAACACGGACTATGCACCATCTGCACCAGCGGACGCTGCCCCAACCAAGGGGAATGCTGGACCCGAGGCACTGCCACGTTCATGATTTTGGGCGATGTCTGCACCCGCAGCTGCCGTTTCTGCAACACCAAAACCGGCAGACCTTTTCCACCCGACCCGGGCGAACCTCAACGTGTGGCCGAGTCTGTCAAACTGATGGGACTCAAATATGCCGTGCTGACTTCCGTTGACCGCGACGACTTACCCGACCTCGGCTGCGCGCATTGGGTGGAGACCATACGCAAAGTGCGCGAACTCTGCCCCGGAGTCAAGGTCGAAGTGCTGATTCCCGATTTTCAAGGTCGGGAGGAACTGCTGCAGGCCATTGCCGATGTCCGGCCCGAAGTGGTGGCACACAATATGGAAACCGTCCGAAGGCTGACACCGGAGGTCCGCTCAGCCGCCCGCTACCAACGCAGTCTTGATGTGCTGGACTATCTCGCCCGCCAGGGTTGCACCACCAAAACCGGTCTCATGCTTGGCTTGGGTGAGACCGAAGAGGAATTGTTCGAGACCATGGACGACCTGCTCAACGTCGGTTGCCACATTCTCACGCTGGGCCAATACCTTCAACCCACACGCCAACATCTGCCGGTCAAAGCATACATTCATCCCGATGATTTTGAACGCTACAAACAGACTGCCCTCGAAAAAGGATTCAACAAAGTCGCCGCGGGTCCCTTGGTGCGTTCCTCCTATCTGGCCGATATGCTTCAGGGAGAATAATATGCTTCAAACAACATTATCATGGATAAACTGACCCTTATCAAAGTCGGCGGAAAAATCGTCGAAAACGAAGAGACACTCAAAAAACTGCTGAACGATTTCAGACAGATAGCAGGATACAAAGTGCTTGTACACGGTGGTGGAAAAATGGCCACCGAAATCAGCGAACGCCTCGGCATCGAGACCAAAATGGTGGACGGCCGACGGATTACGGATGCCGAGACCCTCAAGGTGGTGACTATGGTCTATGCCGGACTGGTTAACAAAAACATCGTGGCCCAATTGCAGGCACTCGGAATCAATGCCTTGGGTTTGTGCGGCGCCGATATGAATCTGGTGACAGCCGCCAAACGTCCCGTCAAGGAAGTGGATTACGGTTTTGTGGGCGATGTCAAAAATGTCCGCTGCGAGCAGCTTGCCGATCTGATTACCTCCGATGTGGTTCCGGTCATCGCTCCCATCTCGCACGACCGTCAGGGCCAGTTGCTCAACACCAACGCCGACACGATGGCCAATGAAGTCGCCAAAGCGCTGGCCTCATGCTTTGACGTCAATCTTTATTATTGCTTCGAAAAAGCCGGCGTCCTTGCCGATCCCGACGATGAGGAAAGCGTCATTCCACAAATCACCTATTCAGAATATCTTGAATACAAAGAGCAAGGTGTCATCCAAGGGGGTATGATTCCCAAACTCGATAACGCCTTCAACGCTTTGGCCTGCGGTGTCCGCGAAGTGGTGATCACCCGCGCCGACCAACTGCTCTTCAACACCGGCACGCATATCGTTCCGGAAAGGTAAAACAAATTCTTACTTTCCGCGCCGATTGGCCGGTTCGCTCAGGAGACGCTCGATACAGGCTTCGTCATCCCAGGAATGGTCGTCGAGGATGAAGGGCTGACAGGCACGCTTGGCACGTGAAGTCTGTCCGTAATAGTGTTCCTTCATACTCTCGATTTTTTTGAGTTCCTCTTCGGCTTTGGCCTTCTCCTCACGGCTGAGTTCTGTCTTGATGTTTTTGATGATAGGCACATCGTTGACGCCGAAACCACTCGCCAGCAAAGTCACTTTGAGTTTGTCCTCCAGCGTCTCATCGTAAGCGATACCCCAGATCACTTCTTCGAGAGAGCCTTCGAATTTTGACATGAACTCTTTAATCTGATCCATCTCCTCAAACTTGATTTCGGCTTGTGAGCTGCAGCAGATATTGAAAAGAATTTTGCGGGCTTTATAGACATCGGCATTGTTGAGCAGCGGAGAATGCAAGGCAGAATTCATCGCATCCATCACACGGTTGTTGCCATGGCCGTAACCGGCGGACATCACGGCCACACCGCCATCTTTGAGCGTCGTATTGACATCGGCGAAGTCCAGATTGATGTAACCCGGAACGGTGATGATTTCGGCAATACTCTTGGCGGCCACCAACAAGGTGTCATCGGCTTTCTTGAAACCATTCATCGCCGTCAGATCGGGATAGATTTTGCTCAGTAGATCGTTGTTGATGACCAAAAGCGCATCCACATTGCGGCTCATCGCCTCCACCCCACGCATCGCCTGATTGATTTTGACATTGCCTTCCCAGCTGAAGGGAATCGTCACGATACCGACCGTCAGGATGCCCAGCGAACGGGCGATGCCAGCTACTACCGGAGCCGCACCCGTTCCAGTTCCGCCACCCATACCGGCCGTAATGAAAACCATTCTGGTGTCGTCCGAAAGAGCCTGTTTGATTTCCTCCTGGCTGGCTTCAGCCAAAGCACGGGCGTTGTCTGGTTTGTTGCCGGCACCCAAGCCGGGGCCCAACACCAATTTTGAAGGAATCGGCGAACCTTGCAATGCTTGCCGGTCGGTATTGCAGACCAGATAACTGACATCCTGGATGCCTTCCTGGAACATATGATTCACCGCATTGTTGCCACCGCCGCCGACTCCGACCACTTTAATAATCACGGATTCATTTTTCGGCATATCAAAATCTATCAATTCTTCCATATCGGTTCTGTAGTGGGTATTGTACTGTGTTACACAAATGAGCTCAAATGGTTATTGTCACTCGTCAAAGGCACTGAACAAAGTTTCAAACAGACCACCTTTTCCGTTATCCTCCTTGCGTTTCTTTTTGGGTTCCGGCTTCGGTTCGTCCTTGACATCTTCATCAAATACAGAAGACTGCCATCCGAAACGGCGCGAGGTTTTGGATTTCTCCTTTTTCTTGCCCGGTGCAGGCACAGGCGTATCACCATCTCCAAAGATACTGCGCTGCAGGCTTTCAGGCGAATTGTCCCCGATTTCGGCCGCAGGTTGCTGTTTGGGAACCATCATCACCCCTCCTCCTTCCGATTTCAACATCAGACCTGTCAGTTGGGCATATTCCGGCTTTTGGAATTCCTCCGGAACATCAGAAGTGAGCAGATGGTTCCAATTTCCTTGACGGACAGGCATATGGGTCTTGGTCTGCAGAAGCGTGAGCAAATCCTTGAGTTGAGATGCGCCACCGGTCACCACGATACCGGCTCCGAGCATCGGCACGCTTTCACGATCGAGCTGCGCCCAGATATTGGCCACGGTTTCCTCGATACGGGCCACGACAATCTCATTGATTTCCTGATCTCTTTTGGACAAAGTCTCCAGTTTGGGCGCACTTTCGCCAAAATATTTTTCCCATTCGCTGAAATGTATGGCCGATGAGGAAAGTTTACATTCCTCGGCTTCCTCGGGTAGGAGATTCAGCTGCAGCAAATCGTGATTGATACTGTCACCTCCAAAGGGAAGCACACAGACATATCGGACAATATTATCTTTGAAAACACAAAGGGAGGTTGTCTCCGCACCAAAATCAATCACAGCCGCACCCCTGCGTTTCTCATCCTCCGTCAGAACCGCCTCCGCCGTAGCTTCGATTCCCAGACTATACCGGAAATCCTCTATGCCGGCCACTCTGGCCACTTCTTCCAGATTGCCTGAGAGTTCAGGATTTCCAACTACAAGGCTGTACATCGCATCCAATACCTTTGGTGATTCGCCCAATGGATTCATTCCGCTATAACCATCTGATTTATAACGCTGCAAATAGCAGAATTCGCATTTTTTGCTCTCGGGGACGAATTTACTGACGGCATCGTCCAACATATCCTCCAAAATATTCTGAGTAACCTCTTCGAGTCCTTGAAGAACATTGATGGAATGTGCCTCTATGGAACGCAGGCCAAAAGCATTGAAAGCGGCATAGACTCTCTGGATTTTGCAGGGATTCTCCATATCGTTTTCAAGTTTGTCAAGACTTTCCCTCAACAGTTTGGATAAACCATGGATATTCTTGACCTGTCCCATACGGATTTCCGTACCGACAGGGAGAATGCAACTTGAAAGCACAGTCAGTTTTCCGTCTTCGACAGTTCCGACACAAGCCCTCAGTTTGGAAGAGCCCATATCAATGGCAGCAATGCAGGATGGATTCATATTGTTATTTTTTGGTGCAAATCAATTGATTGTTGTATTCGAGATTCAAGCAGCTGTAACGGTCCCAACCAACTCTAGGCAGGACTTCGT
>JAZRWU010000113.1:0-14097 GCA_045599885.1 Bacteroidales bacterium
TCTTCCGTATCGCCTTTCATCAGTCCGATTTCTTTGAGCTTGTCGGTCATCAGACGGCAGACATCGAGGTGCATATCCATCCATTTCAGGCCGGGCTTGGCTTTCTCGATGGTCAGGTCGTGACAGGCTTCGACGATGCTGTAAATCTCACGCTGTCGGGTCGTGAATTTTCCGCTGACAGGCGTGACGCGGGTGTGGTCCGAGCAGTAATTATGGACCGTTTCGGCGCCGGCATCGCAAAGCATCAGTCTTCCGGCCTCCAACGGACGCAGACTTGGATTGCCGTGGAAAATCTCGCCGTGCATCGTCACAATGGAGGGAAACGACACTTTGCAGCCTTGCCCGCTGGCGATTCCTTCCATCAAACCTCCGATGTATTTCTCGGTGACACCGGGACGGCAGGCTTTCATGGCAGCCGTATGCATTTGATAACCAATGTGAATGGCCCGTTCGATTTCCTCAATTTCCTCTCCCGATTTGACGGCTCTCATGTCAACGACAGCTTTAATCAGAGGAATGGAAACGGCCGCCTTGGTCTGCAGCGGATGAATGCCCAGCCAGTCGCCTAGCTGAATCATCGTGTCATGACGGTAGGGAGGCAGAAAATGAATCGGACGTCCCTGCCGTCGGGCCTTTTCAATCATACTGCTCAAATCTTTGAGCGAGCCGTGTCTCCGGATACCGGCTTCGGCCGCCAGATCGGCGACGGATGGCACAAATCCGGTCCAGATAATGTCTTCGAGACTGATGTCATCGCCGAAAAGAAAATCTTCACCGCTGTCAGCGTCGATGACACCGGCCAGACCTTCCCGCTCCTGGGCGAAAAAATACAGGAAACTGCTGTCCTGACGGAACGTATATGCGTTGGCGGGATAGTTGCAGGAGGCTTCGTTATTGCCCGGAAGAAGAATCAGCCCCTTGCCGATAAGGGCGGCAAGCTGACGTCGGCGTTCCTGATAGACGGAAGAACTCAAAAACATAACGGTATGGAAAAGTGGATGTGATTATTTGAAGAAATTGGTCTTGGTCGGGAATTGCATGTTATAACGTTTTTTCCACCACAGAAGCAGTACCAGAAAATTGAGCGTCATGATAATGCCGACCGGATAGCCGATGTAGCCGGGAAGAGAGCAGCACTCAGGTGCCATCATGAAGTAGGTGGTGGTCACGCAGGTCATGAACAAGGCGGGTATCAGCGAAATCAGGCAGTTCTTGCCGACTTTGCAGAAATACACGGTGATGGCCCAGAACGTGAATACCGAAAGCATCTGGTTGCTCCAGGCAAAATACCGCCAGATAGCAGCAAAACTATCGCTCTTGCGGATGCTCATGGCCAATGCGGCTAACGTCACGGTGAACAAGGGAATGGAAATCAGCAGACGGTTGAGAATACCTTTCTGAGTGAAGCCCAATTCGTCGGCAATCAGCAGACGGGCGCTGCGCATGGCCGTGTCTCCGGTGGAAATGGGCGCTGCGACGACACCGAGAATGGCGATGACTCCACCGAAGGCTCCCAGCCACTCTTTGGTGATGCTCATTGTGATGGTGGCGGCCGTCTCTCCGGAACCGTGGGTCTGGAAGTAGGCGGTGGCGGCGGCAGCCCAGATTAAGGCAACGATGCCTTCGCTCACCATGGCACCGTAGAAGACCGTCCGGCCGTCTCTCTCATTGCGGATACAACGGGCCATCATCGGAGATTGGGTGGCGTGGAAACCGCTGACGGCACCACAGGCGATGGATATGAACATCATCGGGAAGATGGGATTCTTCTCGTATTTGGTTCCGAATCCGTTCCATATTTCAGGAAGGGCGGGATGATGGATGTACAGAGAAACCAGAATGCCGATAGCCATGAACAAGAGAGCGGCGCCGAGAATAGGGTAGAAGCGGCCGATGATTTTGTCGATGGGAAACAAAGTGGCTATCAGATAATACATGAAAATGGCAATCATCCAGAACAGAGGACTTAATTTCTCCGGAGTCAGATTGGCCAGCAGTTCCGCCGGTTGGGAGACAAAGACGCAACCGACCAGAATCAGCAGCATCAAGGTGAAAACCGTGAATATCCGCTGGATGCCTTTGCCGAGATAGCGCCCCACGAGTTTGGTCAGACTCTCGCCGCCGTTGCGCAGGGACAGCATTCCCGACAGATAATCGTGGACGGCGCCACCGAAAACGGTTCCGAAAACAATCCACAGATAGGATGCAGTTCCGAATTTGGCACCCATGATGGCACCGAAGACCGGACCGAGTCCGGCAATGTTCAGAAACTGAATCATGTATGCTTTCCACGTCGGCATACTGACAAAATCCACACTGTCCGCCTTGGAGGCAGAAGGCACCTCACGTGTCGGATCCTCGCCGAAAAATCGGGCGACAAACTTTCCATAAACGAAATACCCCAATATCAGCAGAGTCAGGGCTACCGAAAATGTTACCATATTGTTGATTTAGATGCTGTTTTGATTATTTATCTTTAGGAGTTGCTTAGAAGCTGTTTGCATCTGTTTCGAGTTTCTCAATCGGATTGTTTTATTTGAAGTGTCTGGTTTTGTGCGGGAACTGCATGTGATAATGATATTTCCAGCGGAACAGGATGATCAGGAAGTCAAGCGCGACGAAAGCGCCGACCGGATATCCGATATATCCGGGAAGTCCACAACATTCCGGAGCCATCATAAAATAGGAAGTGGTCACGCAGGTCATGAACAGAGCGGGGATCAGCGTAATCAGGTAATTTTTGCCGACTTTGCAGAAATACACGGTGATGGCCCAGAACGTGAATACCGAAAGCATCTGGTTGCTCCAGGAGAAATACCGCCAGATAATGGCGAAACCTTCGCTCTGGCGGATGCTTATGGCCAAAACGCCTAACGTCACGGCAAACAAAGGAATGGAAATCAGCAGCCGGTTGACAATGCCTTTCTGAGTGAAACGCAGCTCATCGGCAATCATCAGACGGGCGCTGCGCATAGCCGTGTCGCCTGAGGAAATAGGGGCGGCAATGACACCGAGGATGGCGAAAAGTCCTCCGACGGCTCCCAACCATTCTTTGGAGATGTTCATCGAGATGGTGGAGGCGGTCTCTCCGGCTCCGTGCGACTGGTAATAGGCGGTGGCGGCGGCAGCCCAGACCAGAGCGACGATGCCTTCGCTCACCATGGCACCGTAGAAGACTGTCCGGCCGTTCCTCTCGTTGCGGATACAACGGGCCATCATCGGAGATTGGGTGGCGTGGGCTCCGCTGACGGCGCCGCAGGCGATGGATATGAACATCATCGGGAAGATAGGATTCTTCTCGTATTTGGTTCCGAATCCGTTCCACATTTCAGGAAGGGCGGGATGATGGATGTACAGAGAAACCAGAATGCCGATAGCCATGAACAAAAGAGCGGCCCCGAGAATCGGGTAGAAACGGCCGATGATTTTGTCGATGGGGAACAGGGTGGCCACCAGATAATACAGGAAAATGACAACCATCCAGAACATGGTGCTCAATTTATCCGGAGTCAGGTTGGCCAGAAGTTCCGCCGGCTGGGAAACAAAGACGCAACCGACCAGAATCAGGAATATCAAGGTGAAAATCGTGAAAACCCGCTGGATGCCTTTGCCGAGATAGCGTCCCACGAGTCTGGGCAGACTCTCGCCGCCGTTGCGCAGAGACAGCATTCCCGACAGATAGTCGTGGACGGCGCCTCCGAAAATGGTTCCGAAAACAATCCATAGATAAGAGGCGGTTCCGAATTTGGCACCCATGATAGCGCCGAAAATCGGTCCAAGTCCGGCAATGTTCAGAAATTGAATCATGTATGCTTTCCATGTCGGCATACAGACATAATCAACACCATCCGCCATGGAGACAGAAGGCACCTCCCTGGTCGGATCCTCACCAAAAAAACGGGAAACAAATTTTCCGTAAATGAAAAACCCCAATATCAGCAGAATCAGGGCTACCGAAAATGTTACCATAAACAAAGATAAATGTATTAAGACGGAATGAAATATGCCTTCATTCCTTACAGGCTGCAAAGTTCGTAAATTTTCATTATTCTGACAAGTATGCCGCTATTTGCTTTTTAGTATGGTATGCACTAACTTTGCACTGGTTATTTCGAGAAGAATGTTTCGGGTAAAGCGTATTCATACATTCGTGCTGCAGAGTTTTCTGCCCACTTTTGTGATGACTTTCCTCATCTGCGATTTTATTCTGGTCATGCAGTTGATTTGGCGCGTGGCCGATCAGATAATGGGTAAAGGCATCGGAATGTCGGTGTATCTCGAATTCATTTATTACGCTTCCGCCAGTCTGCTTCCGACCACCTTGCCTTTGGCCATTCTGCTGGCCTCTCTGATGACTTTCGGAAATTTCGGCGAGAAACTCGAACTGCTGGCTATGAAAGCCGCCGGAATCTCATTGTTCAACATCATGTCGCCGCTGATAGTTCTGATTGTCGTGATATCGGGGCTTTCTTACGTGTTTCAAGACCGCTATATCCCTAAAGTCCAGGTCAAGTTCGACTCTTTGCTTTTGGGAATGCAGCAGAAATCGCCGGCCTTGTCCATCCCTGCCGGAGCGTTCTATTCCGAAATCGAGAACATGACGATTTATGTCAAGAACAAGGATGTGGAGAAGAAACTCCTGAAGGACGTGATGATTTACGACTTTTCCGAGGGTTTTGACAAAGTTTCCGTCACCTTGGCCGATTCGGCGCGGCTCCGAATGACCGAAGACAAACTCAATCTGGTGATGACGCTCTACCACGGGGAGGGCTTCAGTAATTTTGATCAAGAACAAGCTGGAACTCAAAGTGTTCCGTATCGTCGTGAGACTTTCCGGACCCGGGAGGTCATCATTCCGTTCGATGACAATTTCAGCCGTATGGACGAATCGTATTTCGGCTCTTCTTACCGCAGCAAGAACAGTCATGAGCTTCGGGGTGTCATTGACTCGCTTGGGGGCATCATTGACAGCGTTCAGGCCATCAAGCAGCGCGTTTATACCGAGCAGCAGTACTTGGGACGCATCGACCAGCCCAGACGCACCCTGCTGACCAACGATTCCATCGCGCAACTCATCGGAAAGCCCGTTCCCGATGCGCAGACCGACAGCATGTTCCGCGCGCTGCCTCCGGAATTGTCCAAACCCCTGATTGAAGAAGCCCTCCGACGGGTGCAGACCTGCCGTTCCGATTTTGAATTCCAGGAAGCTCAATTACAACGGGAAAACAATCTGTTCCGACGGAGCGGAATAGAATATTTCAAGAAGTATTTTCTTTCGATTGCCTGTCTGGTCTTCTTTTTCATCGGCGCTCCATTGGGCTCCATCATCCGCAAAGGAGGTATCGGTATGCCGGCCGTGGTCTCGGTCGTACTGTTCATCGTGTATTACATTGTCGATACCAAAGGCCAGAAACTGGTCAAAACGGGCACATGGGATGCTTTTTACGGTATGGCACTCAGTACCGCGGTCTTGCTTCCGCTCGGTATTTTCCTGACAGTCAAATCTATCAAGGATTCGGCCATTTTCAATTGGGATTCCTATGTGGCCGTATTCAAGAAATATACCCGTTTCAAGGTCATCGGACGTTATTTCCGAATGAAATGGAACAAATTATTCAATTATAAATGGACGAAGAAATTAAACTCAATAGCGTAGAAGAAGTCGTGGCTGCGATTGCCCGGGGAGAAATCGTCATCGTGGTGGATGATGAGGACCGGGAGAACGAGGGCGATTTCATTACGGCCGCTGAACTCATTACTCCGGAAAAGGTCAATTTCATGGTGACGGAGGGAAGGGGAGTGCTTTGCGCTCCGATCACCGAAGAACGTTGCCACGAATTGGAATTGGAGTCACAGGTCAATATCAACACTTCGCTTTTAGGAACACCTTTCACCGTGACAGTCGATAAGATAGAAGGCTGTACGACAGGTGTTTCCGCTCATGACCGCGCGGCTACCATCCGTGCCTTGGCCGATCCTTCCACCCGTCCTGAGCATCTGGCCCGTCCCGGTCACGTCAGCCCTTTGTATGCCAAGGCGAAAGGAGTTATCCGTCGGGCTGGTCATACGGAGGCGGCGGTGGACTTATGCCGTCTGGCAGGTCTGCGTCCGGCAGGAGCCTTGATTGAGGTGATGAACGCCGATGGAACTATGGCCCGTCTGCCGCAGCTTTGCGCCATAGCCCGTAAATACGGGCTTAAAATATTGACTATTAGAGACTTGATTTCGTATCGGCTGCAACAGGAATCCTTGGTCGAAATGGGACCGAGTGTTCAGATGCCGACCAAATACGGCTTTTTCAAATTGATTCCTTTCCGTCAGCTTTCTACGGGTCAGGAACATATTGCCTTGATTAAAGGCGAATGGGAACCCGACGAGAGTGTTCTGGTCAGGGTGCATTCTTCCTGTCTGACCGGCGACGTGCTTGGATCTTTGCGTTGCGAGTGTGGCGACCAGCTTCATAAAGCTATGGAACTCATTGAAAAAGAAGGAAAAGGCGTGCTGGTCTATCTCAATCAGGAGGGCCGCGGTATCGGTCTGATGAATAAAATCAAGGCTTATCAGCTTCAGGAACAGGGACTTGATACGGTGGATGCCAATATCCATCTCGGTTTTGATGCGGACGAGCGCGATTACGGTGTCGGTGCCCAGATTCTTCAGAAACTGGGAGTCCGCAAAATGCGTCTGATGACCAACAATCCTGTCAAGCGTATCGGTCTGGAAGCCTATGGCCTGAGCATAGTGGAAAATGTGCCGGTGGAGATTCCGGTCAATTCCTTCAACGAGAAATACATGCGTACCAAAAAAGAACGTATGGGCCATATTCTCAACCATCTCAAATGAATCAGAAACTTCAAATTCTCCCGTCAATGAAATCCATCCGAGTTTCCAAAACTGCTTTGCTGAGCCTGATGCTTTCTTTTTGTGTGCTTTTGCCGGCATCGGCTTCCGCTCCCGCGCTGTTCTCGAAAGAAAATAAAGACTTGGCGACCGAAGCCACGAAAAAGTTCTCGCTCTGGCATCTTTTCGGCAAAAAACAGAAAATCTATCTGTTCAGTTATACGGATTCCCATTCTTCTGATAATCAGTATATTTACAGTTATGATGGTCTGATGTGGAAGAAATTGACCGACGCTCGAGGCCGTTCCGTCGTGCCCGATTTGGAGTCTGTGGCCGTCGCCCGCTCCATCACCATGAAAGAGTATCCTTCTGAGGTCGCCACGCTGGGGGAATCGAATCCACAGTGCATGAAAATAGGCCATTACACCTGTATCTATTGGAATAAGCTGACACGATGCGGTGCCATACGCACGAAAAAACCGAAAAAAGGCGTATGGGAGGATTTCAGCAATCTGACATCATTTCCCGCCAATATCCAGTTGGGTGAACTCTACGAAGTCAGCCCTTCGGTTTTCAATTCCGAACCCTGAGGGAAGGTCCTATAGTTTCAGGACCGCCAGAAATGCCTTCTGCGGAACTTCGACCGTTCCGATCTGCTTCATCCGCTTTTTACCTTTCTTCTGCTTCTCAAGCAGTTTGCGTTTTCGGGTGATATCACCGCCGTAACACTTGGCGGTCACATCCTTACGGACCTGCCGCACGGTCTCCCGGGCTATGATTTTACTTCCTATGGCCGCTTGAATGGCGATGTCAAACTGCTGACGCGGAATCAGTTCTTTAAGCTTCTCGCACATGCGGCGACCTAAAGTTTCCGCATTGGAGATATGCGTCAGGCAGGAAAGCGCATCGACCGACTCGCCGTTGAGCAGAATGTCGAGCTTGACCAGTTTGGATTCACGCCATCCGTGGGGATGATAATCGAAGGAGGCGTAGCCTTTGGAGATGCTTTTGAGTTTGTCGTAAAAGTCAAAGACAATTTCGCCCAAAGGAATATCGAAAAGCATTTCCATACGGTTGCCCGAAATGTACTCCTGTTTGATGAGTTCGCCGCGTTTGTCGAGGCAAAGCGTCATGATGGGACCGATATAATCGGCGGCGGTGATGATGGATGCCCGGATATAGGGCTCTTCGATATGTTCGATATAGGTGGGATCGGGCAGTTCGGATGGATTGTGGACATCAAGTTTTTCGCCTTTCTTGGTGAAAACTCTGTATTGGACGTTGGGTACGGTGGTAATCACATCCATGTCAAACTCCCGGTCGAGACGTTCCTGCACGATTTCCATATGGAGCAGGCCGAGGAAACCGCAACGGAAGCCGAAGCCGAGCGCCATGGACGATTCCGGTTGGAAAGTCAAGGAAGCGTCGTTGAGCTGCAGTTTCTCGATAGAGGCTCGGAGATTTTCATAGTCCTCACTGTCAATAGGATATACTCCGGCGAAAAGCATAGGCTTGACTTCTTCGAAACCTTCGATGGCTTTTGCGCAAGGACGGTCCACGTGGGTGATGGTATCGCCGACTTTGACCTCCCGCGAAGTCTTGATGCCGGAAATTATGTATCCGACGTCGCCGCAGGACAGTTCTTTCCGTGGCTGCATATCCAGTTTGAGCACTCCTATTTCATCGGCTTCGTATTCTTTTTGGGTGGCTACGAATTTTACGAGATCGTTTGTGCGGATTTTTCCGTTGAGAATTTTGAAATAGGCGATGATGCCTCGGAAAGAATTGAACACCGAATCGAAGACCAGAGCCTGCAATGGAGCCTCCGGATCGCCGACCGGATGCGGAATTTTCTCGACTATCGCATTCAGAATCTGTTCCACTCCTTCGCCGGTTTTGCCGCTGGCGAGAATAATATCTTCCCGTCTGACGCCCAACAAGTCTATCACCTGGTCGCAGACTTCTTCGACTTTAGCGCTTGGAAGATCTATTTTGTTGAGCACCGGGATGATTTCCAAATCGTTGTCGATGGCCATATAGAGATTGGAAATCGTCTGGGCCTGAATGCCTTGAGTGGCGTCAATAACCAGCAGAGCACCTTCGCATGCCGCAATGGAACGGGAAACTTCGTAAGAAAAATCCACGTGCCCCGGAGTATCAATCAAGTTGAGAATATAGTCTTGGCCTTGATAGCGGTAATTCATCTGGATGGCATGGCTTTTGATGGTGATGCCGCGCTCGCGTTCCAGATCCATATCGTCCAGAATCTGATTCTCGGTGATGGCGACGGTGCCGGTATGTTCCAGCAGACGGTCGGCCAAGGTGCTTTTGCCGTGGTCAATATGGGCTATTATGCAAAAATTCCGGATATTCTCCATAGGGGATTGTTTTGTCTGCAAAGATAAGAAAACCGCCGCTTATTTCACAATCAGTATAGGGTTCCCGCATTCTTTGCCGTTGAGCTTCCAAGTCTCCATACGCTTGGGCCAAGGCCCTCCACGATGTTTGGTTTTCAAGTGGATGACATCGGTAGAGCCGTCAGTCCAGGTCAGAATCAAGTCGTCGTCAATTTCGGAAGTGCTGCTGAATTCGCCGAAGCAGATGCAATAGCTATGACTGTTTCCGGCTTCGTCTTTGAGCTGACAGGCATAAAGATGCAGGCCGTCCTTGATGCTGTAACCCGATTCGGTGATGACTGATTCCTCCAATCCCCGGCTCAATTGGTACAGGCTGTCGCGATACAGCATGGAGACATTTTCCATATTCGGACGGACGAGGTCGTTGCCGGATTTGTCCGATACCAGCATGATAAGCTCCACGGGGCTCCATTGAATATCGTAATTGTCATCGTGGCAACAAGTTACCAAGAGGGCCAGCGCCAGGAACATGGTGATTCTGAAAGTCGTTTTCATATAATATGGTGTATTTTCGGTGCAAAGATACTTCTTTTTATCTGATACAAAAAATGGGAGCCGGTTCATTCGAACCGGCTCTCACAGAGCATTCATTTACGCCATAATTACAAACTTACGTTGTCGGGATTCTGTTCGAGGGCGGGGTTGGAATCCAAGTCGCCTTGCGGAATCTTGAACAAGTAGGATTTGGTCGGTTTGAAAAGCAGGTCTTTCGAATCGAAATAGGTAATGCCTTCTGCGAAACCTCTTTCAAGTTTTTCGGCGGCATATTCAGCCAAAACACCGCGACGGAGCTCATCGTAGTAAATCTTGGCTTCACCTACGAATTCATAACGGCGCTGTTGGAAGATTTCCTCATCAAGGGCATCGCCACTACCGGCAAAATCGCTCAGGCCGGCACGCTTGCGTACATCGTTGACGCAGGACAGAGCAGTCGGACCTCCAGCGGCGGGAGCACCCAGCAAGTTGGCGGCTTCGGCATAGTTGAGCAATACCTCAGCATAGCGGAGCATCGGGAAGTTGGCTTGCGGACGGCCCAAGTTGGGATCTGTGTGACGGTCGAAATATTTGCAATTGAAAACGCAGCAATGTTCGGCGTTACGGTCGTTGGTAATCATCGGCTCCCAACGGAAGGTCTCGGGATTGTAGAAATGTTCAGTACCGTAAGTAATGTCGTTGCCATTGACAACATCGTTTTCTTTGACATAGGTCAGAAAGACATCGGCGCGCTTGTCACCATTGTCCAACATCTCTTTATACAGGAAACCGGAAACACCGAAACGAGAATACTGAGAGCTGCCCACGCATTCTGTGTAAGGACGGCCCAGTCCGAAACGTTGGTGCATATCGTTGGTCTGATCCGTGACACTGGAGAACTGAAGCTCGAAGATGGATTCCTGGTTGTTCTTGGAACCTTCTTTGTTGAACCAATAATACTGATCGGTATAATTCGGCAACAGTCTGTAGATGCCGGATTTGATGACTTCATAACTGTAGTCACGGGCGGCCGTCAGAAATTCATTCTTTTGGGCTTCTTCGCCATAGACATCACTCATAGAGGCACGGAAAAGATAGACTTCTCCGAGCAGAGCCTGAGCGGAGCCTTTGCTGGCACGCCAAACGTCATAATCTTTGGTGCCGCGAAGCGGAAGCTTGGATTCGGCATCGATGAGGTCGGCAATGATGCGCTCGTAGGTGGCGGCAATGCTTTCCCGGGGAACTTCCAGACCATCCAGACCGTGTGTGTAATCTGTGGGTAGGGGAACACCACCGAAAAGTCTTACCAGATGGAAGAAAGAATAGCCACGGAGGAACAAAGCCTGACCTTTGATTTGGTCAATCTTCTCTTGTGAAAGACCATCAATTTTATCAACGCGGTCAAGAACGATGTTGGCGCGGTTGATACATTCAAAGGCTCTTTGCCAGCAGGTGTGCGTACCATTGGAAGCACTGGCATTGTTGGCATCGGACCACTTGTTGATCAACTCCATATTGTTCTTGTTGTATGTGGGCCAACCCTGTTCGGTCAACAGTTCAAGGTGGGCGATGATCAACTGGGAGTTGCAACGGTAAATCTTACGGAAACGGTTGTAGACACCATTCAGCGCTTGATCGATTTCGTCTTCTGTTTTATAGAACGAATTCGGGTCGATGAAGGTGTAGGTGGTCTCTGTCAGATCGTTACAACTGGTCAGAGACAAACCGCCCAAAACGGCTGCTGTCATGGCAAAACCGACAGCAAAATATTTGATATGTTTCATAGTTGTTTCTGTCTTTAGAATTTAGTACTAAGTCCGAAGAGAACCGTCTTGGGGAAGGGGTTCGAAACGTCGCCGTTCTCGGGGTTGTAACCGGTGTGGTTGGCGGCGGTGACAAAATTCTGCAGGTTGACGTTGATGGTCAAATCGCTGAGACCGGTAACCTTGACAAGCTTGGAAAGATTGTAGCTGAATTGGATGTTCTTCAGAATGAAGTAGTTCCAACCGGCATTGGTGCGGTCACTCAAGAAGATGCCCTTGGCACCGGCTGCGGGATAGGTTCCCGTAGGATTGGTGTCGGGATCAAACATACGCTCGTAAGCATAACGGGTCGGAACACCCATGACATTCTTGATGTCGCTGTCAGCCCAAAGGCTGTAACTTCCGATGTTCTGATAACCGACAGCCCACTTGGTACCGTTGACATAATAATCTTCAGCACCGACCATGGAAGCATAGTCCCATGCGCCCTGTCCGTAAGCGGCAAAGCTGAAATTCTTGTATTGGAAGCCAAGGTTCAGACCATAGAAATACTTGGGTTCGATGCTTCCGATACATGTTACGTCGTCAATCGTGAGCTTGCCGTCAGGAAGGATATCATCGTACATTTCACTGCCGATACCGACCTTGCCGGTCTGATCGGGAATGAGTGCGAGATAGTTGTCCAATTCTTCCTGATTGTGGATGATACCCATGGAATGACGGGCATAAACGCCGTTGACAGGATTGCCGACTTCGAGGATACCGCAAAGTCCGTTGGGATCAAATCCATTGTAGATGACAACCTTGTCGACATCACCGTAAAGTTTGGTGATCTTGTTGGTGTTGTAGGTGATGTTGGCGCCGGCGAAGAGACGGAAGTTGCTGGTGCGGATGATGTCACCGTCAATCGAGAACTCGATACCCTGGTTGTTGACTGCACCGACATTGCTCATAATGTTGCTGTAACCTGAAGTGGAAGGAATGGGCACATCGTAAAGCAAGTTGGAGGTGTTGCGGTTGTAATAATCGAAATTGATGTTGGCACGGTCAAACAACGTCAGGTCGAAACCGAGGTCGAGTTGAGCGGTGCGTTCCCATTGCAGGTTGCTGTTACCGACAGATTCGTAGTAACCGGGCAGATTGTCGTATCCATCCGTGTAGTTCGAAAGTTCATTGTCGGTGGCCAGAATCGAAAGAGATTTGTAGTTACCGATTTCCTGGTTACCCGTGATACCATAGCTGGCACGGAGTTTCAGGTTGGTGATAGCCTCGCTGTTCTTGAGGAAGCCTTCCTCGGAAGCACGCCAGCCGAGACCGATGGAGGGGAAGGTACCCCATTTCGAATCGGAGCCGAAGCGTGAGGAACCGTCGCGACGTACCGTGGCGGTAAGGAGGTATTTGTCAGCGTAGGCATAGGAGAGACGTCCGGTCCAGGAAATCAGGCGGTTACCGTAAATGTCAGTGCCATAAGTGACAGATGCCTTGTCGGCACCGTCAAAATTATAAGCCTGAAGAATCATGTTGTCAAAACGGCCGGACAGAGAAGTGTTGTTGAAACGATAGTCCTGCCAGGAATAAACACCGGTCAAAGTCAAACGGTGCTTGCCCCATTGGTTGTTGTAGGTCAGGATGTTATCCATCAGTTTGCTGCGTCCGCGGTTCCAGGAGTGGCTGCCGCTACCGGTCTTGTTGTTGTTGGCGATGGCGTTGGCGCTCTGATTTCCGCTCCAACCGTAGGAATAGGAATACTTCGTATCGTAACCGATGTTGAGACGGTAGTTCAAATGCTTGGTGAAATCAATCTGGGTATAGAAGTTGCCCAGGAAGCGGAGGTTCTTACGGGTGGTCTTGCCGTTTCTCATACCGGCCACCGGATTGAAGATCTCACCGTGCTTGATGATGTTGTAGGAACCGTCTTCGGCATACACGGGATCGGTCGGCCAACCGTAACGGTAGATGTCGTTGAGAACTTCACCGTGTGACTGGCGGTTGTTGGTGGTCACCTGCATGCTCGAACCGACTTTCAGCCATTTGTTGACCTGATGGTCGAGGTTGTTGTGAATCGAGAATTTCTCGAAACCGGTGTTCTCCACCAGACCGTCCTGATTGTAGTAACCGGCGGAGAACATGTGGTGGGTGCCGTCGTGTCCGCCGAGGAAGGTGACACCGTAGTCCTGAGTCAGTGCGTAATCGCTGAGAACTTCTTTCTGCCAGTTGACATCCTTAACGGTGGGTTCAACAGGGAAAGGATCGCTGCTGCCTTGAGCGGCATAGGTCTTACGCATATATGTGATGAATTCATCACCGTCGAGAAGATTGGTCAGACGGGTAGGAGTCTGGACGCCGAGGTTGGCGTGCAATTGAACGGTGCTCTTGCCTTCGGCACCTTTCTTGGTGGTGATCATGACGACACCGTTGGCTCCACGTGAACCGTAGATGGCGGTGGCGGAAGCATCCTTCAGAATTTCCATCGACTCAATATCGGCGGCGCTGATATCGTTCATGTCGGCATCAACCAAGGGGAATCCATCGACGACGATCAGAGGATCGGTCGAGGCATTGATGGAGGCCGAACCACGGATACGGAGCGTAGGAGCCTCACC
>JAZRWU010000114.1:0-10983 GCA_045599885.1 Bacteroidales bacterium
TTCGGCAAGGGACTGGTTCAGCGGGTTTTCCCCTTGGGTGACGGCACTGCGCTCAAATTGTCCGTATCGCGTTATCATACCCCGAGCGGACGTTGCATACAAAAACCTTACGACGAAGGCGACGAAGCTTATCAGATGGATTTGGTCAACCGCTACCACCGTGGAGAAATGCTGAACGCAGACAGTATCCATTTTGCCGACTCGCTGCTGTTCAAGACCTTGGTCAAACATCGTGATGTATATGGCGGAGGAGGCATCATGCCGGATGTCTTTGTCCCGGCCGATACGGGCCGTTTCACCCCGCTTCATCGTCTGCTGGTCCAACGTGGCATCCTCAACCGTTTCTGTCTCCAGTATTTGGACGTCCATCGCTCGGAATTGGCTTCATCCTATCCTGATATTCAAAAATTCATCGATTCTTTTGAAGTAGATGAGGATATCATATCGCAAATGCTGAGTCTGGCCCAGAAAGAAAAAGTCCAGATAGCGGACAGCCTTTTGAAGGCCGACCAAACGATGTTGAAACTCCAGACCAAAGCCTATCTTGCCCGCGATCTTTTCAGAACGGAAGATTATTATCGCGTGCTGGTGGGCGAAAACGATCCATTGCAGGAAGCACTCCGCATATTATCGGACCGTAAGCTCAGACTTCAGTACGGTTTACAGTAAGAGGTTTCCAAAGAAGTTCCCATTATGAAAATCGGAACCATAGAATTTCCCGATCAGGCTGTCTTTCTCGCACCGATGGAAGATGTGACCGATCCGGCTTTCCGACTGATGTGCAAGCATTTCGGTGCCGATATGGTTTATACGGAATTTGTCTCGTCCGATGCGCTGATCCGTTTCGTCAATGCCACTCAGCGAAAACTCAAGATTTCGGATGAGGAACGCCCCGTGGCCATTCAGATTTATGGCAAAGATCCTGAAACGATGGCCGAGGCCGCCCGTATGTGCGAGGCTGCTCACCCGGATATTCTGGATATCAATTTCGGCTGTCCGGTCAAGAAGGTGGCGGGCAAGGGTGCGGGTGCCGGCTTGCTGAAGGATGTTCCCCGTATGCTTGAAATCACCAAAGCCGTCGTCAATGCGGTCAAGATACCTGTCACGGTCAAGACGCGTCTGGGCTGGGATGCCGATCACCGTAATATTGTGGATATCGCCGAGCAACTGCAGGATTGCGGTATTTCCGCCTTGACGATACATGGAAGGACCCGTTGCCAGATGTACACCGGAGAAGCGGATTGGTCTCTCATTGCGGCTGTCAAGAACAATCCGCGTATGCGTATCCCCATTATCGGCAACGGTGATATCACCTCGGGTGAGGTCTGCCGCAGGCGTTTTGAGGAAACCGGGGTCGATGCGGTGATGATAGGACGCGCTACGTTCGGTCGTCCCTGGATATTCAAAGAAGTGAAACACTATCTGTCCACGGGTGGATTATGGGACGAGTCGGCCCGATGGAAAATTGATATTCTCAAGCAGCAGGCCCAAGAGAGCGTCCGGATGATATCCGAACAATTGACACCTCAGGACAAGCCTTGTCGTGGCATGACTCCCGAGCAGATTCTGGTGGAGGCTGAGCGTCGTGGCGTGATGCATATCCGCCGTCATCTGGCGGCCACTCCGGTTTTCAAAGGTATTCCCAATTTCAGAGATACCCGCATTGCCATGTTGCGGGCCGAAACCGTAGAGGAATTGTTCCGCATCATCGACGAGGCCTTCCCCGAAGAGTGAAAGACGCTTAATCAGACAGATGCCATAGGAGAGCAGAGGTGTTTATTTGATGTAGGAGGTAATATGTACAGGATAGGAGTATCTCCAAGCCGAATCAGCGATTTTCTGTCAAAAAAAAGCGGAGCCTTCGCTTTCGCAGGCATCGGCGATATGCAAAGTGCTGAAGATTTCACCTTCTATCGCCATGCAAATCTGATTATTGTACCCAATCCGGGTTGTGGACGACGGTCCGGGAGGGCTTATAATGTCCTGCCTTGACGTCGGGAATGGCAATTTGGTATTTGCGTTTGGAGGCATTGGGCAGACTCGTCCCGCGTAGCCAGAGATTGGCGGATTTGAGTTGGGCGAAGGTAACGCCGTGCTCTTCGGCAAAAGCCACCAGATCCGTGATGGGCTCTGTGGTCTCCACGATTTCTTTGGGAGGAACATAGGGATACAAATCCTCTGCGTCGAAGTGAAATCCGAACGACGAAGGTTTCTCAAACATCATTTTGGCCACCATCAGACGGAACATATAACGGGAGGTCTCCTCGACCAGCAGCAGATCGATAGCCTTGGATTGATGTTGGGCACTCAGTTTGGATGCTATTCCTGCCGTTCCGGCATTATAACTGGCGGCCACAGTGAGCCAGTCGCCGAACTTTTCATAGGCATTGCGTAAGTATTGGCAGGCCGCCACCGTCGCTTTTTCGGTATGATAACGTTCGTCCACATAGGAATTCACCTCCAGACCGTATTGTTTGGCAGTACTTGCCGTGAATTGCCATAATCCGGCAGCAGAAGCCGTAGATAATGCCTTAGGGTCAAGATTGCTTTCAATGACCATCAGATATTTGAGGTCGTCGGGCAGTCCTTGCTGTTTGAGGATGGGCTCGACTTGAGGGAATATCCTATTGGCCCGTTTTATCATCAAAACGGAGTTGCTGTGTCCGAACGTGAAGGCAATCAGTTCTCTATCCATCCTTTCTCTGAGATCCGCCCGTTGAAGATCGATGGTTTCTCCGGCAAATCTGAAAGATTTCGGTACTTTCGGAGGCATGACGGGGTGGGAGGCCGCCTCGTCCAAATTGGAAGGAATCTCACGTTTTTCGTTCTCTGCCGATTGGGACAAAATGGGAATGCAGGCCAAACCTCCTGCAATCAGTATGGAAAAGAGATAAATGATGGACTTTTTCATTGGTGGAGAGACTAATCCTCAACAAGGACGTTGAATGGGAAGGCCGGATACTTATCGGAGTTACACAAATTCGGTTGAGCCGTCTCGTGCCATCCAAAGCGGATGGCCGTGGGATGCTCAATGGATGGATGTGCGACGGAAACCTCTGTCTCGGAAACGATTCGCGCATTGGCCGGATGCCAGACTCCTTGACTGTCTGCCAGTTCAAACCATGTCAGAGAGGGAGTTCTGGTAGGCTCCACCGGATTGACAAAGGTCGAAAGACCTTTCCCGCAGTGTTCGAATTGAATCTTCAAAGCAGCTCCTTCCCGTCCGACGGCTGCCATACGGGGACCCGAGTATTCGAGACTGTCGATGCCGTAGGTCTTGGCCAACGCCATCATAGCCATGCGTCGTCCGACTTCCCATTTATAAGAAGGATGAATATCGTATAGATTGTCTGTTAAATCGTTGATACAGATGATGTCGCAGTTGGGAACCGTCCGTGTGGCCTCCATTTGCTGTTGCCGCAGCATAGGCAGACCTTCGGCGGTCACCTGACGATTGGAATGCAAGCGGTTGGAATAGATGTGAGGAGCCAGCAGCACCGTATAGAACGGAGCTTCAGGACATTTGAAAGCCCGTCGCCAACTGTCGGCCATCAATTCAAACTTCTGCCGGTAGAGACTGTCGGATTGCCCGCAGTTGGATTCTCCTTGATACCAAAGAAAGCCTTGAATGGCCATCGGAGCCAAAGGCTCAATATAGTGATGGTAGAATGTCCCGGGAAGATGTCCCAAAATCTTGCCTGTCTGTCGCAATTCTTTCTGGAAGATCGGAGATTCCGCAAAAGCGTTTTCTTCTATCCATCCTTCGATGCGGGTTCCACCCAAACTGGCCGAAACAATACCGACGGGCACGTTGAGATTCTGTTCAAGTTCTTTGCCGAAAAAGTATCCGAGAGCAGATACCAAAGCCAGACTTGAACTGTCGGCCACCTGCCATTGCATTTGAGTATTTGCATTCCGGCTCTGGCGGGGAATATACAAAACGCGCAAATGGGGATTGGCTGGCTTTTGAAGTTCGAGCGTGGCGAGGTCTTCCCCATGAACGGGAGCCGCCTGCCAGGTGCGGGCCATCGTATATTCCATATTGGACTGTCCGGAACAAATCCAGACTTCTCCCACCAGAATATCCTCCAGCACAATACTTTCTGATTTTCCTTTGATAGTCAGTCGCTTGGGAACAAAACTGGCTTGCTGGGCCGGCAACACCGCCGTCCAGGAACCATCGGCTTGTGCGCGGACATTTGTTTTCTGTTTCCCGAAACTGACCGTAATACGCTCTCCGGCCTCTGCCTGTCCCCAGACCGTCAGGGGGCAGGCTTGTTGGAAGACCATGTGATCACTGAAAACCGAGGCGGCGGACAGATGGTTTGAGCCCAAGATTTTGATATTCGGACAAGTCAGGCAAAGGATGGTCAATATGGCCATCCAACCACGTTTTTTCGGGAAACAGGGGAAAATCATATCAATTCAGATTCCAAGTGCAAGTGTCTTCATAAACGTCTTTGCCTTTTTTGGCTTCAACGCGGATAGTGTTGTCACCTTTCTTCAGCGTTACGCCCTGCCATACGATGCGGTTGAGTTCGTCTTTCTCCATTTTGCTGATTTTCTTGCCATTGACATAAAGCGTGGCTTCTTTGAGATTGGTGAACACTTTGACATCGGTCGTGGCTTCCGTTCTGTCGGTAAAGCGTTTGCTCGAAATGTAAATCATCGGTTCGGGATTCCAGTTGGCCTTATAAAAATAGAAGGCGTCTTTTTTGACGGAACGGTCGTAGGTGATCAGGCCCTTGTCGTTGATGCCGTCCCGGTCTCCCTCCCGACGGATGCAGGATTGGAAATCGGAGAATACCCATACGAATTTGCACCAGAGCCAGGGCCGTTTCGAGAAAGCTTCCCAATTGCCTTCATGGCAGACCGTCTGGGCTTCCTCGGGATGATAGCCGCCTTCGGGCAAAGTGGCTTTGTTCAAGGGCCATTGATGTTGTTTGATACTGGCTCCGGCTCCGTATTCCGATACGCCGACGGCTTTCCCTTTGGCGGTAGCTTTGGCCTGGTCAAAGAAGTTGCCGGCTCCGCTGGCTCCGTCGCTGTACCAACCGAAATATTTGTTCCAGGCGCAGAGGTCGGCGCAATCCAGATAATGTTCCTGATTGACACAGGTGGCATAGCAGGTCAGACGGGAAGGATCGGCGGCGTGATAGAGCGAGTCGAGCTCGTGCAGGAAGGGGATAGGATCGTCGTATTCGTAGAAACTGCCGTCGTTGACCAGAATCTCGTTGAACAGGCCCCAGAAACAGATGGAGGGGTGATTGTATTTCTGATAGACGAACTCATTCAGCACTTGACGGGCATTGTCCTTGACCTTGTCGAGATAACCGGTATAGCCGTAACCGCCGGGGCCGCAAAGAGGAATCTCGGTCATCAGGATGATACCGTTCTCGTCCGAGAGCTGATACATCGGTTCGCCGTGAGGATAATGGGCCAGACGCATAGCCGTGGCACCCAGGTCGTTGATGATTTCGAAATCTTTGAGGTAGTCGGACATCACCAAGGCGCTTCCTTTGCCTTCGACGTCTTCGTGGCGGCAGCAGCCGACCAGATTCAAGTAGTCACCGTTCAGGAAGAAACCGTTTTCAGGATCGACTTTGAAATAGCGGAAACCGGTCTTCTGATCTACTTGGTCGAGGATTTGTCCGTTGCGCAGCAGCTGGGCGCTCACCTGATAAAGATAAGGATCTTTCTTTCCGTTCCAAAGATGTGGTTTACGGATGCTCATGCTTTGGAAAGCATGAAGTTCGTCGTAATTGACCACTTCGTTCTTTTTGGCTTTCTTTTTGCCGCTGACGAGTTTGGACAGCGTGGATTCGTTTTCGGCGACCACTTTACCTTGGCTGTCACTGACGGTCACTTTGAGGCTGAGGCCTTCCATCGACTTGCAAGGCAGCGACAGGACGGTTTCAATCCGGAATTCGGCCTGCTTGTCGCTGATGTTGTCCTGATGGACAAAGACACCGGGAGAGGCATAAAACAAAGGAGAGATACAGTCCTGACCGGTGATGAGCAGATGGGCCGGACGGTGCAGTCCGCCATATACGTTGAAATCTCCGCTGATGGGCAATACGTCGGTGCGATAGGCGTTGCTGACCCAAATCTCTATCTGGTTCTCACCGTTTTTCAGAAAATCCGTGATTTCAAAGCAGCAGGCCGTATAGCCGCCTTCGTGGGACCCGACGCTGCGACGGTTGATGAAAATATCCGCTACGGAATTGATGCCTTCGAAATACAGGAAAACTCTTTTCCCTTCCATATCGGCCGTTTTGTCCAAGCGGCGTTGATATACCATCATCTCACGGTTGTAGGTAGTGGTGCCTTCTATGTAGTTGGCGTTCCATGTGTGAGGCAGGGTGACACTTTCGCCCCGGATGCCTTTTTTGGTCTGCGTGATGGATTTGATGGTCCAGCCATCGTTGATGGAACTTTCTGTGCGGACGGCGGCAGAAAGAATCTGACTCGCGCTGAGGGCGACGAGCAAAGCGAAAAGAAGAGTAATCCGTTTCATATCAAATAGTTAATGAATAAACAATTGTTTGGCGGCTTCTGCCGTTGTATCCATGAGGCAAATCTACTTTATTTTTCATAAATCTCCACTTCTGCGATGGCCAGCCTGCTTTGACCGCTCTCGCCGGAAACACCTTCGAGATGACCTGCCACTTCGACAATGCCGCCGAAAGCGTCCTGGTTGCTGCTGGCGCCCGTCAGCTGAACGGTGACGAAGCGTCCGGTTGTCGCTTCGATTGGAATTTCGAAATAACCCAAAGTGCGTGGGGTTTGACCCTCATAGACCAATTTCCCGTCTATCAGAATGCTGATGGGATAGCTGCGGTTGCGCCAGTCACGCATTTTGAATTCAAGACTGCTGACAAGAGCATCGTGCTCTAGTTCAAATTTAATCCAGGCGTTTTGGAGGGCGCCTTCGTTCTGCCAGATGCTGCGTTCGTTGTCGTCCCAGCAGAAGCGGACATCTTTTTCATTGCTTCCTGCTGTCGCATCCACGATTCCCACAGCTTTACGGGAAATTTGGAACGAAGGGGTGGAAGGTGTTTCTCCTCTTTGGAGATTAGAAGGCAGATGCTCTTTGGAAAGGTAGGTGCTCAATCCGTTTTTGGACGGGCAGGAATTGGATCTGAAATGCAGCGCACACGATTCAAGACCTTCGGAAGAGGCTGTAAGACTGATATTTCCTGCCTTGGTGGTCGAACGTATCAGCACACGGTTGACACCGCATTCCACAGGGAGGTCTTTTTGAAGGATGAAGTTGCCGTCCTGACCGTGGGCAATACCGCCACGCCATTCGGCTTCGCCTTTCAAGTCGAAATGAACCATATTGTGAGCCAATGGATGACGTCTTCCCCGGGCATCCACGGCCTCGATTTCGACCAGAACCAAATCGGCACCGTCGGCTTTGAAACCTTCGGGCGATTGAATCAAGGTCATTTTCAATGCGACAGGTTCTCCCACCGTCTCTTTGAAGCAGCGGCTCACTTCTTTTCCTTCAGCATTGTAACTGACTGCCTCGATGCGTCCGGCTTCCCACGCGACGTCCTTGAAAGTGAACAGAAAATGGTCGCTCCGCTGGCCGCGCCCTTGAGATTTTCCGTTGACGAACAATTCGACGCTCTCACCGGTGGAAACCACATAGACATTCTTGCTGAAATGTCCGTTTTCACCGAATTTTTCCACGGCATCCTCGTAATTCCAATGCCCGCAGATATAGCTGCCGTCTTTTTCCAAATCGACCCAGCCGTCCCACATTACTTTATGGGCGAAATAGGCGTCTTTTGGGATACGCATCGCATCCACCTCGCCGCTTCTGCGATAGTTTTCCGTGCCGCGGTAATGGGTGTTGGAATCGGAGAAAACGATATTGACCCCGCCCGAGCTGACCCGCTTGCCGGTACCTGGCCGCACGCGGTAATAGTCATTCCAGCGCTGGATGGTTTCAATGAAATAAGTGTCCTGATTGCGGTTGTAGGCCGAGGCGTCTTTTCCGACCATCGTATTGGTGACCGTGGAATGATAGGTCAGATTCCCATCCCCGTTTTTATGATATGGGTAGGAATAATTGTCCCAATAGCGGCGCAGAGCCTCGTCGCGGCAATACTCCATCGCCCAGAAAGGAATGTCCTGACTTTTATTGATGTAGAGCATTTCTCCTCCGTATTCGGCTGTCTCGCTGTCGAGCATTTCACGGCTTCCGATGGCTCTTCCGCCGTAAGGGTCGTACAGGTCGCGGACGGCTTTCATCTCTGTCATGTGCTCTTCGCTGATGCCCTTGTTGCCGCACTCGTAAAACAAAATGCTGGGATTGTTGCGGTTATAGATAATGGCGTCGCGCATCAGTTCCACGCGCTGCTCCCAGCGGCGGCCGTCCACATCGGCTTCGGCATCGCCCGCCTGCATCGATTGGATAAGCCCCACACGGTCGCACGATTCGACATCCTGCTTCCAGGGAGTCACGTGCATCCAGCGGACGAGATTGCCGTTTCCTTCCACAATCAGGCGGTTGCTGTAGTCGCTCAACCAGGCAGGAACGCTCATACCTACTGCCGGCCATTCGTTGGAAGTGCGTTGGGCGTATCCTTTCATCTGCAGCACACGGTCATTCAGATAGACCATACCGTCGCGGAAAGCTGTTTTGCGGAAACCGGTCCGGGTCTTGACGACATCCATATCTTTTCCGTTGACATTCAAAATAGTATATACGTTATAAAGATATCCGTAGCCCCAGCTCCAGAAATGCAGACCTTTCACTTCGGCGCTGGCCCTGACCGTCTTGGTCTGTCCGGCTTCAATACGGCAGGTCTCGGATTGATAATCGGCGACGACAGAACCGTCCATATCCTCAATCACCACCCGATAGATGAAATCCTGCGCCTTGGAAGAACTGTTGCAGACTTCTGATTCCGCGAAAATACGGGCCTGCTTTTGGGAAACATGGATTTCACGGGCATAAATATAGGTTCCGACTGTGCCGAGATTGCGGTAGAGCGGCAATGTCTGATGAAGTTTCGGAGTGACGTGCAGATAGACATTCTTGGGGATACCGCCATAGTTGGCGTTGAAATTCCGGTCATTCCATTGGAAGGTGGAGCCGGTCGCCATTTCGTGGTAACGCCAGTTGTTGTCGATGCGGGCGCACAACACGTTGTCTTCTCCATAACGGATGTATTCTGTCAAATCCAGACCGAAAGCCATCACGCCGTTCTCGTGACTGCCGAGTTTGTGGCCGTTGAGCCAGAACTCGCCACCGAAACGGATGCCTTCGAATTCCACATAAATTTTCTGTCCTTTGGCCGAGGCGGGCAGGCGGAAATGCTTACGGTACCATACAATGGAGTCGCTGTGTTCGGCAATGGAAACCTGAAAGGCCTCATCTTCGTTCCAAGCGCGTGGAAGAGTCACGGATGCCCATGCCTTATCATTGAATAAGGTGCTTTCAAAAGCGTCGGAAGCCAACAGTTTGTCGCCGACATGAACCAGCCATTCAGAATTGAAGTTATAGCAGATACGCTGGTTCCCTTGGAAAGTGGCGGCGGAAACATAAAAAAAGAACGAGCTCAAAAGGAGTCCGATGGCAAAGAAAAAGTGTTTCATTATATTCGGAATATGGATAGTCAATCGAATTCTGTCCAAAGATAGTGAAAAACGCGGATTATTATCTATTTTTGTCCAATAATGCCTATCCCTATGAAGCGATTTAACATAACTCTTATTTGCATCCTCTGTGCTTCGGTTTCGGTTTTCGCCCAACGTATGACCGATCAACTTGACCGTGGAGTGGTCGCGATTCCCAAAAGTGCGACCGAATTGTTTGTCTCCTGGAGATTTCTGGCCACCGACCCTGACGATATCGCATTCAACCTCTATCGCAGTGTCAATGGAGGTCCTGAGCAGAAATTGAATTCCTCCCCCCTGACAGGAGCCACCAATTTTGTCTGCTCTCCCGGCAATTTGTCTCAAGCCTCGGTCATTACCGTCAGACCGGTGATAAAGGGCGTGGAAGGCGGTGTGGAGGGCTCATGGAAACTCAAGGCCAATCAGGCTGCCAACCGCATAGTCCGTGACTTCAATTATGCGCCTCTGCCTGCCGGGTATCCTAATATGATGATGAAATTCTGCTGGATAGGCGATTTGGATGGTGACAGGCATTTGGATTACGTCATCGACAGAATAGGAGGAGCTCCCTCCGAATCAGAAGGCGGTGTGACAGTCACCACTCCGACTTTGCTGGAAGCCTATACTTCAGAAGGTGTGTTCCTATGGCGTATCATCATCGGTTTGAATGTCGGCACCAGCACCGGCCACAACGATATGGTGACGGTTTATGATATGGACGGCGACGGTTGTTCCGAAGTGATGCTCTGCGTCTCGGAAGGCACGACATTTCCCGACGGAACCGTCATTACCGGCAGTGACGGCAAGGTCCGCAACTACACCGGAGTCAAGGGTTCGGCGCCGCAGTGGGTAGCCATCGTCAACGGCCGGACGGGTAATCTTTTGGACAAAGTCCCGTTGACCTATTTTGACGAGATAGCTACGCAGCGCACGGACAGTTGGAAAGACATCAATGGCCATTTCGTCATCAATTATCTTGACGGTATCAGCCCTTCCTTGGTCTATCAGTATAAGAACCGTCAGATATCCAATAATTTCACCGGAGCTTGCGAGGCCTGGTCGTTCAAGAACGGCCGTCTGGTCCGTCAATATGCCGTGAGAACTACGGACGACATGGCCGACGCACACCAGGTCAGAGCGGCCGATGTGGATGGCGATGGAATGGATGAGTTCGTCGAAATCGGTTATGTGGTGGAAGAAAACGGCAAAATACGCACCAAAGTGCCTATTGGACACGGAGACCGCCATTGTCTGACGGATATCAATCCCGACCGTCCGGGGCTGGAGCATTTCTTCATCCAGCAGGATAATATTCTGGGAATGGGTGTCTGGGATGCTCAGACCGGTGAA
>JAZRWU010000115.1:0-6139 GCA_045599885.1 Bacteroidales bacterium
GACTTTTCCGATTTTCGGCCATTGGATTCACAAATTCACAAAAAGAATTCTCAAATCATCAAATCGTTTGGAGACAAAAAAACGTCGGTTGTATCTTTGCATCAAGCTTTGGCGCTCATACAAGAATCACTAAATAACAACCATTATGTACATCAAAAAATCGAATTTCGTCATTTATCTCGCCCTTTCCGCCGTGGTGGGCTGCGGTGCCACTTATCTTATTAACGGTATCAACGCTCAATCCGGTCTGTCGAGCGGCGACATCTCCAAAGTCAGCGGTTTCAGCAACCAGAAAGAAGATCCGGCCACGGCCCTTATCGAAGAGAAATTGAGAAACGACCAAGCGTTTTCCGACGACACAAGAGACGCCATGGATTTCCTTCAGAACCGTATCGTCACCTTGAACGAGCTGACGGAGCAGACGCTTGAATTGTGCTCGGGCTATGCCGAGTTTGAACCGCTGATGCTGGATCTGAAATCTTTGAACGCCAAATCGCACAATACGGGCATTGCCATGTCGAATGCCAAAGCCGGATTGGAGAAACTGCTTTCCGGCAAACCCGCGCCCGAATACGAAATATATTCCAATCAGGCCTACCTCGGTTTCAGCAAAATTGAGAATCAGCTGGATTTCGGCCAGAAGTTCTACGAACTGTCTTCCGCCTACCTGGCCGGAAAAGAAGGTAAGGAATATGAGAAACTGGCCGATATGGCTCTCGTATGGTCCGTTTACTGCGCCCAGGACGCTTATATGAACGAAGCCGAGAAGAGTATGGAATACTGGAAGAGCAAATACGATGAAATGAACGGTCCGAACTCTTCCATGATCAGCGACCAGTTGAAAAAAGCCCTGAGTCATGTGGGAAAAAACAAAATCATCAACGGAGCCGGCTCGGGCAGCAGTCTGAAAAGCGCCAATTTGAATAAATATCTCCATGAGTCCGTGGCTGACGTGGAGAATTTCAAGAACGCATCCTACAAAAGCTCACTCTCGGAAGCTGCTGTACGGGCATTCCCTACTGCCGAATAACAAGCATCCGATTGGGTCTATACTGTGGACTATGCGACCTGTTCGCCGTAGTCCGCAGTTTTGGCGTTTACTATGTGGCAGCCTCTTATTTCCATACTTCCCATCGTCCTCTACCTTCTGATTCTGAAATGGATGGACGGTTTCGCCCTGGCCAGCTGGAAAATGCTGTTCCTCTATCTGCTGTATGGCGGTGTCAGTTGCTTTCTCGCCTTCGGTATAAGCCGTTGTGCTTCTCTATCTATCAGAGGGTTCTCACTGATGCCCTTGCTGGAGGAATTACTCAAGGCGCTTCTGCTGATTATTCTGGTATTACAGAAAAAGCTCCAGTTCATGGCGGAGGCGCTGATTTACGGGTCGGCCACAGGAGGCGGGTTCTCGCTGGTTGAAAATATCATTTATCTGGTTTTCCAACCGGATATGTATATCGGAACGGCTGTGGTCCGTGGCTTCGGTTGTGCGATTCTGCACATGGGATGCACGGCGCTGATTGTTTCTTTGTTGCTGACGGCCACTGAGAAACGGATTTCCATAGGCCGCATCGTCATGGCGGTCATTCCGTCCATCGTCATCCATTTTATTTACAACAGTTTTCTCACGGACAAAGTGGCGTTGAGAATGGTGCTGTGTATGTGTCTGTTTATTTTGCTGTTTCTGCTCTTGTTCAGCCTCGGAGAAAAGAAAATATACCGTTGGATGGATCACAGCATCAGCACCGATATCCAATTGTTGTCGGCCATACGCCAAGGCAATTTCTCCACCACCAAAGCCGGACGTTATCTGCTGGGGGTCAAAGAGCAGTTTCAGCCCGAAGCCTTTTTCGACATTTTCTGCTATGTCCGCATATACCTTGAGCTGAAGATTCAAAAACAATCCGATATGCTGCTGTCTCAGGCGGGATATTCCGCAGAAACCGCTCCCGAAGCAGAAAGGACGGCACAGAAAGCCGAACTTGCCGCTTTGGAAAAACGCATCGGAAGAACGGGAATGTGGGTGCTCTCACCTCTCATCAAAGACAGAATATGAACATCGAAGAACTCAGAGACTATTGCCTGACGCTGCCGGGCTGTACCGAAGATATGCCTTTTGGCGAGGATGTGCTGGTGTTCCGCATTGAAGGGAAAATTTTCCTGATGACCAATCTCCGACATCCGGTTCCCAAGATGGCCATCAAATTGCGGCCCGAGGACAATGAGCGCTTGCGCGAAGAATATCATGGCATCACTCCATCGTATCACAACAACAAAAAGCATTGGAGCGATGTGGAGCTGGAGGGCGACTATTCCTCCACCCAAATCAAAGAATGGATTCACAGCTCTTATCAGCTGGTGATTTCCAAATTGCCTAAAGCATTAAAGAACAAATATTTATAGCATATATGCATCCTTGTGCTTTGAGACAGAAACGTGACAGCCGGCCAAGATTGGCCGGCTGTCACGTTTAGGAGCTTGAGTCCATCAGAACACATAGACGAACGACAGGTATATGTCTTCGAGACGGACGAAATTGCGTGGGCCTTGTTCACGGATATCCATACAGACCGGACAGCAATACAAGACATAATCCTTGATTTTTCCCGCCCAGACACCGGCGCCGAGTTCCATATTGAGATGACGGCTCAACATCAGTGTATATCCGGCTGAGAGACCGCCTCCAAGAGCCGTACCCTCCTCCATAGCCGGACGCCAGATTCCTGTATAGGAATACTGCTTGCACTGTCCTTTCAGCGCCAGCCACCAACCGGAATTGACATACCAAGGCCAATAGCGGACACCCAGATTCACCGCCCTCATCTGATTGTGGATAGTCATATCGGGATCGGTCTGGTGAAATTCCCAAGGGTTGTCCCGGAGACCCAGATGAAGCGAGAAATGCCGCGCCACCGCCATACTGCCCTCCAGGTTCATCGTGCCCAGATACGCCCAATCCACCACATTGGTTGACAAGGCATATTTTTGGGCGTTGACCGGTAAAGCGAAGAGCAGTCCAACGAAAAATATGATCGCAAACAGACGTTTCATAACTGTTTCATAAATACTGATTACTATATATCGGTTCCTACTTTCAAAGGAATTTCTCTCCGCAGCACCCTTCGTTTCCCGCACCGCGCCTGTCCGCCCGAAGGCTACAGGCCACGGCCGAAAACGGGATAGGATTCAGCATTCCAATGGGGATGCGGATGTGAGGAGCTTATGGCCGTTGAATATCGTAAACCGTCGGTTCAAGTTTCCAGGTGGAGGAGTACGAAAATCTCATATCGCCCGTTCCACCACTATAACTATAACGGAACTCCTTGCCATCGCTTGTCGTACAGGTACCTCCGATAGCTCCTTTCCAAGCATTGAACCATCCTCCTGTCAGTTGATTACTATTATTCACCGTTGCGATACCAGCAGACGAGCCATTAATATTGTAATGGACGACCAGATTTCTTTTACGGACACACCATAGCGGCGGCAGATAATTGCCGGTACCCATAGAAGGAATTGTCGTTCCCGTTATGTAGACATCAAGTCCTGTTGAAGCACAAGGTCCATAGATATCTGTATAAACTTGCTCTTCCGACTTTTCCGTAACAAGTTGTTCAAACAATCCCAAAACATCCCACCAAAGGCCTCCACTTTCGTTGGTTTTGCGGAATTCATCCGAGCCAAGCGTAGTCAAGTTCGGAGGCAGAACCAAAGTTTCCAGATTGTTCAAGCCGCGGAAGACATTGGCACCGATAGACATGACCGTTTCAGGGAAGATAAGACTTTCATATTCTGAAGACGTACCAATCAGGTAGGAGTTGTAATAATCGTCATCAAACATAGCATCCCAACTCGTCAATGTTTTGTCGAAAGTATATATACCCTTACCATTGGAATATGTGTTGCTGATCAACTGTACTCCTTCCGGCAGATGCTCCAACTTGATTTTGGTGCCGGAAACCGATGTGTACCAGATTTCATTTGAAGGTGGCAATTGAATTATTTCCTCATACGCACCCGTTCCTGCAGCCGCTTGTTTCACTTGAATAGTAGCGACAGGATTGTTTCTACCGATCGGAATAATTTTGACAAGTCCATTTCTCGGCTCAGGATCTTCATTACCCAACACATTTACGTGAATGACATGAGTTTGTGTATTGACAGAAGTATTCATCCAAAGCCCATAATCTCCACAATCAACCGTAAAATCAAAATTAGAAGAATATGTGATATCGTATCCTTTATACTTGTTAATCTCACCTGCATCTGCGTTAAGTTGCTTGATGGAATTAAATGCCAGATTAGTCATCACAAAATGCAACTCCTTAACTTGGACATAACCATTTCCATCTGAAACCATCACATTGACAGTTGAAGTCGGATACTCAAGACTTGATACACTGACTTTTATTACCCCACGTTTATAGCCGGTTTTTTCTACAACTGCGGCACATCGGCCGTCTGTACTGACAGTTATTTGCGTTTTGCTTGTTGCACCATCCAAATTATAATCAATACTCAATGTCTCATTGGGGACAACGACATATTCAGTCAGATTCGGAGTGAACGAAATGGCAATCGGCACATAAAGCGGAATATCAAATTCCACACTGGGCTGACCTTGAGCCACCGGTTTCATCTTCACGTGGAAGAGCTGATTGCCGGAAGCATCTGTGGTAACATACGCCGTATCGAAAGGACATTTGCAAGAGGTCGAAGGACGTCCGAGATCGGTTCCCTCTTCATCATCCTCACCATAATATACCCACAAATGACCATCGTCTTTCAAGTCGATTCTTGGAGTGATACCGTTCGAGCCAGGCTGACCATCGCTACCGGGAAGTCCCGTTGCTGGTATTTTGGTACCAAGAGAATCCTTGGCATAATCCTCACCTATCCACCAATAGTACTTTCCGTCTTCTTCGAAATACCTGATTTCAGGAGTAAAACCATCAACACCAGGCTCGCCTTGAGCGCCGGGTTCGCCAGGAGTACCAGGTTCGCCAGGAGTACCAGGTTCACCGGGTTCGCCAGGAGTACCAGGTTCGCCAGATTCGCCAGGAGCACCGTCTTTTCCGAACGGGATGAAGATAGTCTTATTATCGCTGAAGGTCAAAATGTAACCAAGCGTATCACCAGATTCTTTCTTGGGTTCACAACTCTTGATGTATCCACCCTTGTTGATTTCCTTAATCGCGGTTTCGATTATTGTGATATTATCCTCAATAGATTTACAACGAGACTGAAGTGTTTGGAATGCTGCCCATGTCGGCAACTGGATATGCTCCCCTTCACCATTCACACCGTTCAAAATAATCTCGACATAATCTGTATAGGGTCGAATAGCATAAATCAACGGATCGCCACTTTCACCAGCAGAACCAGGTATTCCGGGTTCACCTTGTTCTCCTTTATCACCGGTTGCTTTCACGTTAAGACATGTCCATGTGTTTCCATCATCGTATGAGACATACCACATATTGTCTTGTTCGTCAATCTTAACCGTGGGTGTCACTCCAGGATTTCCTTGAGAACCGGGAGAACCGGGAGTACCTTGTCCACCTGTCGCACCCTGGAGACCATTGGCACGATACTTATTACCCATATTGTCGGTCATATACTGACCATTGAGCGTCCAATAGAAATTACCATCGGTGGAATCTTTTATACCAATCAATGGAGTTGTGCCAGGAGTTCCTTGAGTGCCTGAGGCACCCGTTTCACCTTTCTCGCCCTTAGCACCATTGTAGATAACCACAGAGGAGTTGTCTGTAAAGGTAATTGTCTGTCCGGTTCTGCCTTGTTGATCAGGGCCATATTTCGTAACAGAAGACACATGTTTATTAGCCTTCAAAGCCTCGACTGCCTGTTGCAAGGCAGTGATTCCTTCTGTGAGCCTTTCCACAGCTTCAATTCTTGCTTCCAAAGCTTCATGGGCTTTTTGGGTGGGAATTTCAAAAACCGTTGGATTCTCTGGGTCGTCATTGAGAGTCATAATAATCATCATTCCATCAGAAGATTTGACAACACTCTTGAAGAAAGAGTCTCCATCTGTCCCGGCAGGACCAATGACAGAACCAGCTGATGTCCAACTGCCTGCCACATCAGGAGTAAAAGAATAATACAAAATACCTTCTGATAC
>JAZRWU010000116.1:0-2852 GCA_045599885.1 Bacteroidales bacterium
GGTGTATGGTGGTTCTTCCTGTTCTGGGCGCCTTCCTATTTCAGCAACCAGTTCAACGCTCCCGCCACTTCCGGTCTGGGTCAGCTTCTGATTTTCACGCTTTATGCCATTGTGACGGTCATTTCCATCTTCGGTGGATATCTTCCCAAACTTTTCGTGGAGAAAAAAGGCATGCTTCCCTACAACGGCCGTATGCTTTCGATGCTGATCTTCGCTTTCTTCCCGCTTTGCGCACTTCTGGCCCAGCCTCTGGGTATGCATTTCAATACACCCTGGTGGCCCGCCATTCTTATCGGTCTGGCCGGTGCCGGGCATCAGGCTTGGAGCGCCAACCTCTTCTCCACCATCGGTGATATGTTCCCGAAGAGCACGATTGCCACCATCACCGGTATCGGAGCCATGGCTGGCGGTGTCGGTTCGATGATTATCCAAAAAGTGGCCGGTAACCTCTTCACCTTCGCCGAAGAAGCCGGTTCCGCTTTCACTTTCCTCGGATTCGAAGGCAAGCCTGCAGGCTATTTCATCATGTTCTGCTTCTGCGGTATCGCTTATCTGATTGCCTGGTCATTGATGAAAGCTTTGGTTCCCAAGTACAAACCTATCATCGTCGACTGATTCTGAGAATAATCTGACATCGGGCGGCTGGGATTCATTTCCAGCCGCCTCTTTTTTTTCCGACATATTGTCTTTCCTCTCCATGGAAATATTTTGGCAGGAAATTTGCTGTTGAATGTTGCGGAGATTCTTATTAGAATGTATATTTGTGTTAAGAAATTATTCAAACAAATGGAAAGTCCTTACTATCTTGATTCTGAAAAAACCGGACAGACGGTTCTGTCAGTCCGTCGGGAACTGATGCGCAATGTATATCTGTGGATGACACTTGCCTTAGGCATCACCGGTGTCTTTTCCTACGTTCTGGCTCAATCCGGCACTATGCTGATATGGTTGTCCGCTCATCCCGGCACGCTTGTTTTTCTGGCTGTCGCCGAATTGGCACTGGTCATCCTGCTGACTGCCAAGATACAGGAGTTAAGTTTTGTCGGGGCCACCCTGATGTTTGTACTCTATTCCCTTCTGACCGGCGTGACACTCAGCAGTATTTTCGTCGTCTATACCCAAGAGACCATCACCTCGACCTTTCTGATAACGGCCGGCACTTTTGCCGCGATGGCTCTGTTGGGCAGTGTCACCAAAAAAGATCTGAGTGGCCTCGGCCGGTTCTTTCTGATGGCTTTGATTGGGCTGATCATCGCCTCCATTGTCAATATTTTCGTGGCCAACAGCCGGCTCGATTGGATTATTTCCATCGTGGGAGTTGTTTTGTTCTCCGGTCTGACGGCCTACGATGCCCAGAAAATCCAGCAGATGCTCAATTTCTATGGTGATGGAATCAACGACCAAAGCAATAAAATCGCCCTGCTGGGTTCACTGACACTCTATCTGGATTTCATCAACCTCTTTCTTCATCTGCTGCGTCTCTTGGGCCGCCGCGACTGATTCGCTTATGAGACGGCATTTCCTCTTCCTGCTTTCGGCTGTTCTGTGTCTGGCTGTCCAAGCCGCAGACTATTATGTCTCCCCCAACGGCAACGATGCCTCGTCCGGCAGTATTGACCAACCCTTTGCCACGCTGAAGAAAGCGATTTCCAAAGCATCGGCCGGTACGACCATCTACCTTCGTGAAGGAACCTACCGTCCTACGGAAGCCGAAATCATGGGTTATCAGGAAAGCAATCTCTACGCCTGCGTCTATCTGCTCTCCGCCAGCGGCACCGCCGACAAACCCATTACCATCAGCGGATATCAAAATGAAAAAGCTGTCATTGACTTATCTCTTGTCAAACCGGCCGAAAAACGGGTCAGCGGGTTTTATGTCAAAGGCAATTACTGGCATCTGAAGAAATTCGAGATAATTGGGATTCAAGTGACCATAGTCGGGCACACTCAAAGCGAAAACATCTCGATGCGCGGTGGCTCCCATTGTCTGATTGAGCGGGTGAACATCCACGACGGCATGGGCATCGGCATCTATTTCACCCGGGGCTCCGACAATCTCGTCCTGAATTGCGATGCCTACGACAACTATGATTCCGTGTCGGGCTCCGTCAATGGAGACGGCGGCAATGTGGATGGCTTCGGTTTTCATTTCAACAAAGCCGAATATACCGGCAATGTCATCCGCGGATGTCGTGCCTGGCATAACAGCGATGACGGTATCGACCTCATATCCAACTATGCTCCTGTCATTGTGGAGAATTGCTGGGTCTGGGAAAACGGTTACGATGCCCAACTGGTTTCCAGAGGCGACGGCAATGGCATCAAAGCGGGCGGATACGGCATGGGGACAATCAAGAATGCCATCGTTCCGGCACGCAACATCGTCCGCAACTGCATTGCCTGGAACAACAAACAATCCGGCTTCTACTCCAACCATCACCTTGGCGGCATCGAATGGTACAACAATTCCGCCTACCGCAACAAGAAAAATTTCAATATGATTAACCGGAAATCCTGGCAGGAGGCGGTGGATGTGGACGGCTACGGTCATACCTTATATAACAATCTGTCATATAAAGGCCGAAGCACGGATTATGAAAAAATCAATTATTCTCTCAGCAAACTCATCAACAACACTTTCCACCCTGATATGAGCCTTGGCGACCCTCTGTTTGAGAGTCTGGATGCCGGCGAACTCAAAAAAGAACGTCAGGCAGACGGCTCGTTGCCGGATATACGTTTTCTGAAACTGAAGGCCACGGACAATCCGGAAAGTCCTTATGGCAGGAAAATCGGCTATCAATTCCCTTTCCAACAGCCGACCGGCTTGAACAGAAACATCCGGCATGACG
>JAZRWU010000117.1:0-4215 GCA_045599885.1 Bacteroidales bacterium
ATCAGCCGGGGGGCACCATCAGCCGTCATATCTACGGTCATTTCGCCGAGCATCTCGGCCATTGCATCTACGGTGGCATCTGGGTGGGTCCGGAATCGTCCATTCCCAACACCGACGGCTACCGCAACGATATCATGGAGGCGCTCAAGCAGATACGTATCCCCAATTTGCGCTGGCCGGGCGGCTGTTTCGCCGATGAATACCACTGGCGCGACGGAATCGGACCCCGCGAGAACCGTCCCAAAATGATCAATACCCATTGGGGTGGAGTCGTGGAGGACAACTCTTTCGGCACGCACGAGTTTCTGAATTACTGCGAACTCATTGGCGCCGAGCCATATATCTGCGGCAATCTGGGCAGCGGAACGGTGGAGGAGATGTCGAAATGGGTGGAATACATCACCTTCGACGGCGAGTCCCCGATGGCCAACCTGCGACGTCAGAACGGTCGGGAAGAGCCTTGGAAAGTGCATTTCTGGGGTGTCGGCAACGAGAACTGGGGTTGCGGCGGCAACATGACGGCTCAGCACTATTCGGATTTGTACCGCAATTACGCCACTTATTGCCGCGATTACGGCGACAATCATCTGTGGAAAATCGCCGGCGGTCCGAGTTCGGGCGATTTCAATTGGACGGAAACGCTGATGAAGAACGTCGGCACCCGTATGTGGGGCTTGTCGCTGCATCATTATACAGTGGCCGGCTGGAGCGGTTCCAAAGGCTCTGCCACCGTCTTCACGCCCGATGAGTATTTCAACACGATGGACAAGTGTCTCCAGATGGACGATTTGATAAAGAACCATACGGCCATCATGGACAAGTACGATCCGAGAGGCCGCGTGGCTTTCTGTGTGGACGAGTGGGGAACCTGGTTTGATGTGGAACCGGGCACGAATCCGGGTTTTCTCTATCAGCAGAACACGATGCGCGACGCTTTGGTCTGCGCTTCGACCCTCAACATTTTCCACAAGTACTGCCGCCGCGTCCGTCTGGCCAACATCGCCCAGATGGTCAATGTGCTGCAGGCCATCATCCTGACTCAGGACGAGAAAATGGTGCTGACTCCTACCTATCATATCTACGATATGTATAAAGTCCATCAGGATGCCACCAACCTTGGAATCGAACTCCAGACACCTCAATATGAACGTGGTACAGGTAGCCTTCCGGCTGTCAATGCCAGCGCTTCCATTGATGCCGACGGTGTGATGCATATTTCCATCGTCAACATAGACCCCGACCACGCCATCCGCACTACCTGTCAGCTCAAAGGTTTCCAGGCCAAGAAAATCAGCGGTCAGATTCTCAATGCCAAACAAGTGAACACCTACAATACTTTTGAGCAGCCGGAGCAAGTCAAATTGGAGGAATTCAAATCGGCCAGACTCAAGAAGGACGAGGTGGAACTCACGATTCCAGCCCATTCGGTCATCACACTGACGCTCAGCCGATAAGAATGGCCGTCACGGATCACAAAAACAATATTTTCCAACCTATATGAAAAAAACGTATCATTTTCTGGCCTTCGATATGGGCGCTACCAGTGGGCGCTCCATTTTGGCCACTCTGAGTGAGGATTCTTTCGAAATGAAAGAATTGACCCGTTTCCCGAACATGACACTTCCCATGGGGAACAAATATTATTGGAATATTTACAGCCTCTACGAGTCGATGAAGAACGGCTTGATTGCTGCCGCCAAGGAAGGCTGCACGATAGATGCTATCGGCATCGACACCTGGGGTGTGGATTTCGCCTGCATCGGCAAGGACGGTTCGGTGCTGGGTTGCCCGCGCGCCTACCGCGATCCCTACACCGACGGAGTCCCCGAAAAGTATTTCGAAATCGTTCCCCGCAAGGAAGTCTATGACCTGACGGGTATCCAAATCATGAATTTCAACACGCTTTTCCAATTGTTCGCCCAGAAACAGGAGGGATCTTCGGCCTTGGAAGCCGCCGACAAACTGCTGTTCATGCCCGATGCTCTTTCGTATATGCTGACCGGGAAAGCCGTTTGCGAATATACCATCGCCTCGACTTCGCAGATGCTCAATCCCCGCACCAAGAAATTTGAAAAAAGTCTGTTGGAAGCGGCTGGAATCAAGCCGGAACTCTGGCCCGAAATCATCTATCCGGGAGTGGTCATCGGCCCTCTGCGCGATCAGTTGGCCGAAGAAAGCGGATTGGGCAAGGTGCCCGTGGTCGCAGTGGCCGGTCACGATACCGGAAGCGCCGTGGCTGCCGTCCCCGCCAAGAACGAAGGTTTCGCCTATCTGAGCTCCGGAACCTGGTCACTGATGGGTATTGAAGTCAAGGATCCTATCATCAACGAAGAATCCTTCGCATTGAACTATACGAACGAAGGAGGTGTGGACGGAACTACCCGTTTCCTCAAAAACATCACCGGAATGTGGCTGCTGGAACAGTGCCGTAAAGAATGGGAAAAGAAAGAGGGAGCCGTCTATTCCTATGCCACGATTGAGCAGATGGCCGGTTCTGCCGATGGTTTCCGTTCGCTGGTCAATCCCGACGATTCTTCTTTCGCCAATCCGGTCAGCATGGTCAAGGCCATCGAGGATTATTGTTTCCGTACCGGTCAGGTTGCTCCGCAGACCCATGCCCAGTTCATCCGTTGTATCTACGACAGTCTGGCACTCAAATACAGACAGACGCTCAGCAACCTGCAGGAACTGGCTCCCTTCAAGATTGAGGAACTGCATGTGATCGGCGGCGGCAGTCAGAACAAACTGATGAGCCAGTTGACCGCCAACGCTGTCGGCATTCCCGTCGTGACCGGACCGTCGGAGGCTACGGCCATCGGCAACATCATGATGCAGGCCAAGGCGTTGGGCGTGGTCAAAGACCTTCAGGAAATGCGTCAGTTGATTTCCAAGTCGATAGAGACAAATGTCTATATGCCGCAGGACAAGACATTATGGGATCTCGCGTTCCAACGTTTCCTGTCAATTGTCAATAAGTAAAACACTCTATTTCTAACTGCTAATTCAAAAAAACGATGAAAGAAGAATTGATTCAGAAGGCGTATGAAATCGCCAAAGAGCGTTATGCTGCTATTGGAATCGATACCGAAAAAGTGCTGGAACAGCTGCAGAATTTCCATCTCTCGATGCACTGCTGGCAGGCCGATGATGTGAAAGGTTTTGAAGTTCAAGCCGGTGTGCTGGGCGGCGGTCTGGGCGTGACGGGTGACTGCAAAGGTCAGGCACGCAATATTGACGAACTCCGTTCGGATATTCTCAAGGCAAAAAGTCTGGTTCCCGGTAGCCATCGTCTTAATCTTCACGAAATCTACGGTGATTTCAAAGGCAAGGTGGTGGATCGTAACGAATGCGGCATCGAACATTTCCAGAGCTGGATTGATTGGGCCAAGGACAACAAAACTCCGCTCGATTTCAACTCGACGTCGTTCTCACATCCCAAGAGCGGCAATCTTTCGCTGGCCAATCCCGACAAATCCATCCGCGACTTCTGGATTGAGCATACCAAACGCTGCCGTGACATCGCCGACGCCATGGGTAAGGCTCAGAACGATCCCTGTATCATGAACGTATGGGTACACGACGGCTGCAAGGACCAGAGCGTCAACCATTATATGTATCGTGAACTCCTCAAGGAATCTTTGGATGAGATTTTCGCTGAAAAGAAGGAAAATATGAAAGATTGTATCGAAGGCAAGGTCTTCGGTATCGGTCTGGAGAGCTTCACGGTGGGCAGCCACGATTTCTACACGGCATACGCCGCCGCCAACGGAAAGATTCCCACCATCGACACGGGGCACTATCATCCGACGGAATCTCCCGCCGACAAGGTGAGCGCTCTGCTCAATTTCGTTCCCGAACTGATGCTGCACGTTTCCCGCCCCGTCCGTTGGGACTCCGACCACGTCACCATCATGGACGATCCTACTCAGGACTTGTTCTTCGAAATTGTCCGTGCCGGCGCTCTCAACCGCGTACATTACGGTTTGGATTATTTCGACGGAGCCATCAACCGTATCGGTGCCTATGTAATCGGTTCACGCGCCGCTCAGAAGTGCATGCTCCGCGCCATGTTGGAGCCGGTTGAAACCATCCGCAAGTATGAACTCGCCGGTGAAAACTACAAGGTGCTGGGTCTGCTCGAAGAAGGCAAGGCTCTGCCCTGGGGCGCCATCTACGATGAGTTCTGTCTCCGCAACAACGTGCCTGTCGGTGATG
>JAZRWU010000118.1:0-5410 GCA_045599885.1 Bacteroidales bacterium
AACAATAATCTTTTTTCCATTCTGATATTTTTTTGCGACCGGGCCATCCCGGGGTTTGACAATCCATTTTCTCACGCCAAATTCATTGAAAATATGATTTCTACGGATTAGGCGCTTCTTACTCAAATTCGCTTGCAAAGGTATAAAAAAATCGCCACCTTAGAAGCTCTACCCTCATAAATCATCCACTGATTTCCTTGGACGGAAAAACATTTTTTGAAAAAACATCATTATCGTTTGGCGGTTCGAAAAAATGCAGTAAATTTGCAGCCGATTTCACGGGGCATTAGCTCATCCTGGCTAGAGCGCGACACTGGCAGTGTCGAGGTGAGCGGTTCGAGTCCGCTATGCTCCACGTTTTTCAGGCCTGTCCTTGGGGGCAGGCTTTGTTGTGTTTATAACCTTCTTCTGAATCACATAAAAAAAGCGCAAAAATGTTTTGATAATCTCAAAAGCAGAAGTAATTTCGCGCCGTCAGAATCAAGAAGAGCATATCAAATACAAAGCACTGGCTAACAGACATTTAATATAGAGGAATCTCAAATCATCCGCCTTATCTTCCATAGAAGAGTTCAGTTCACATTATATTTCATTCTTATTTTTATTCACCATTATGAAAAAATTCATGTACATGGTCGTAGCAGCTGCCGTTATGGTATTTGCTTTCAGTTCTTGCCATGGCAAGAAGGCCGCTCAAAAAGTTGAAGAAGAAGCCGTAGAAGTGGTTGAAGAAGTGGTTGAAGCCGTTGAGGAAGTGGCTGCAGAAGCCGACTCCACCGTCGAAGCCATCGCTGACAGCATCAAGGCTGAAGTTGCTGAATAATCCACTTTATCCCAAGCACAACGGGCCACATCATGGATGCGGCCCGTTTTTTATTCCTTATACTTCCGGATGTCACAGCGTCACCGGAGCCTCGGACTGCAGTTGGAGGCTGTCGAGCGTCTGCTCCACTTTCTGAATGGTACCGTCGGGATTGTAATACAGCCGGTCAACACAAATGGAACGGCGGAAATTGCAGGATTTGGGATGTTCCGGCATACGGGCCCGCGACAAATCAGCCGTGTGATAAAACATATACCAGTCACCGTGATATTCGACTATACTGTGATGATTGGTGCCGCTGTTGACCGGATCCAAAATAACCCCCTGATATTCAAACGGTCCCACCGGGCTGTCGGAAACCGCATAGGCAATCTGGGGCTGTTCGCCGTTCCAAGTGCCGTTGGAATAGGATAGATAATAGCGGCCGTTGTATTTATGCATCCAGATAGCTTCGAAAAACTCATCGCAACCTTCTATGATGAAGGCCGTATCCTGATAGGAAATCATGTCCTCATTGAGTTTTACACAGCAGACCGTATTCTGTCCCATATATAGATAGGCCTGACCGTCATCGTCAATGAAGACACAAGGATCGATGAAATCGCGGTCGCAGACAATGCCGGGAGAATCGATGGAGACCAAGGGATGTCCCAAGGCATCGTGGAAAGGTCCCATGGGCGAATCCGACACCGCCACTCCAATGTATTTCTTATCGGTGGGATAATACAGAAAATACTTTCCGTTACGCTCAATGACATCGGGAGCCCAGGCGTTCGCTTCGGCCCAATCCGTCTCGGCAATAGCATCGAAAATCAGGCCTCCGTGATGGAATTCCCGCATATCCGTTGTCCAAATAACGTGATAATCCAGCATATCAAACGTCTTGCTGTCGTCCCGGTCGTGACTTGGATATATAAACAAGGTATCGTTGAATACACGCGCCGAAGGATCGGCCGTATAGATTTCCGTCACAATCGGGTTGTGCCATTTCGGGCCTTCCTCTTTTGGCTGAGAGGAACAAGAAATCAGGACGGCGCAGCAGCACAGCGTCAGGACAGGGAAAAATGAGCTCTTTTTCATATTTCGTCGGTTATCTTGTGGGCGAAAATAATACAAATCCCTTTTTATTGCAACACTCATCGGAAATCCGTAGGTTTGCACTATGCAATATCAGGAATTTTTCGAGAATCAAATCAAAGAATGGCCTTTGGCTCTGAAAAATTATGAGAGTCAAGGGAATGCCGTCGTCAAAGACTGCTTTTTCGGGGAAGACGGAAGCCGCTTCAGGGTACGTCTGGTCTGTCTGCCCGAACGCATCGGCTCTTCCTCGGCCAGAATCACCGCCAAAGGACAAGTCGACCGGCCTTGTTTTCTTTGTGCCCACCGCTTGCCTCCCGAACAACGTTCCTTGCCGATAGATAAGGATTTCTCGCTGCTGGTCAATCCTTTTCCGGTGTTTCCCCGACATTTCACCCTTCCGGCCGTGAAGCATCAGTACCAGCAACTCCGTCCCTATCTGCGGCGTATGACAGGTTGGGCGGAAAAGATGGACGATATGGTGCTGTTTTACAACGGCGGACGCTGCGGCGCCTCGGCTCCCGACCACCTGCATTTTCAGGCCGGCAACCAAGGCATTATGCCGATGCAATGCGATTTCCACCAATGGAAAGAACGTGGAAGTCAGCCGGTTTTCAAGAATTCCCGACTTGAGATATGCGAATTGCGGAATATGTTGCGTCAGGGTTGGGTGTTCGAAGGAAATGAGTCCGAAACGCTCTCGGAGGCTCTTCTCTGTTTTCTGGACGCTTTTGAAAGCTGCCGGAAGGAGGATGATTTTCAGGCCGACGATCACGTCAATCTGTTGTGCTGGTACGAAAAAGGAACTGAACCTCTGCCCTTCAAAGCCATATTATTTCCAAGAGCCAAACACCGTCCTTCCTGTTTCTACGAGGAGGACGAATGCCGTCGGCGCGTCACCAGCCCCGCTTCGGTCGAGATGGGCGGCTACTACATTCTGCCGCGTCAGGAAGATTTCGGGCGGATGCAGCCCGAAGAACTCGTCCAGATATATAAAGAGGTATGTCTTGAACCCGAGATGATTCGGGAGATATCCCGTAAAGCCCTATCAAACTTCACATCAAAATGAACAGAACAGATTTCCATTTCATAAGGCGGATACTGAACACGATGCTTCTGTCGGCTTTCGCCAGCCTTTTCCCCTTGCAGGCCGCCAATCTGCCGGAACACAACTCCGGGAACGTCCGGAAATACAAGAAAATCTGTCAGGAATATATTTACCGCGATTGGAAAGGTATGTACCGCGAAGCCGGCGGTTCCTTGAAATATCCCTTTCTGACCCCGGGCAGCGAACAGTATTCCGACATCCTTTGGGACTGGGACTCCTGGCTCAGCGATGTGGCCCTGCGTCAGGTGCTGCTCGACCGGGGCAACCAGGCCGAAGGCAAGGAAGCGCTGGCCTATGAGCAGGGCTGCATTCTCAATTATCTGAATTACGGCGGAATGGACGGCTGGATTCCCTATTGGATTACCCGCGACCAGGCCCCGAGAGAGGAATTGACAGAGCAGATTGACATCTGGCACACCAACATGCACAAACCGATGCTCGCCCAGCACGCCGCTTTCGTGGTTCAGCAGATGGGAGGTGATGCCGAATGGCTGCGGGAGGATTTCTATACGCTGCAGAGTTTCGAGAGCAAATATCTCAACTTTCACCGTCACAAGGCCACTGGTCTGCTCTATTGGGAGAACGATTTGGCCATCGGCGTCGATAATGACCCCAGCACCTTCTACCGTCCGGCGGAGAGTTCGGGTTCGATTTTCCTCAATGCCATGATGTATAAAGAATTACAGGCGATGGATTATCTGGCCACCTGTTTGAATATGGAAGAAATCGCCTCGTTTTACCGTCAGGAAGCGCTCCGGCTCAAAGCCGATATCCAAGAGCATTGCTGGGATCCGCGCGACCGTTTCTTCTACAGCGTCGATTTGAATCTGCTGCCGGTGGAGAAGCCCGATGTGGCCCACAGTCCTAAAGGAACGTTTTTTTATCATGTCGGACAACCGAGAACATACGACTGTCTGATTCAGCGTTTCAGCGTCTGGAGCGGTTTTATGGCTATGTGGGCCGGTATCGCCACGCCCGAGCAGGCCGAGGATATCGTGCGGCTGCATTACCGCGATACGGCCGAGTTCAATTGTCCGGCCGGTGTCCGCAGCCTCTCCCCGCTCGAAAAAATGTACGATGTGCGGGCCAGTGGCAATCCGTCCTCCTGGCAAGGTCCAGTCTGGATCAATGTCAACTATTTGGTTTTCAAAGCACTGTTGCGCTACGGCTATGAGGACGACGCCCGTACGCTCGCCGAGAAGACGGTGCTGCTGCTCGGCCGTGACCTGGAGCGTTTCGGCTCAATGCACGAATATTATCTTCCCTCCAACGGAGAACCGGTCCTCAACAGCGGCTTCCAAAATTGGAACTATCTTGTAATCAACATGATAGCATGGCTTGAAGGCCGCGAGACCGTCAGTGAGTTCTGAGTTGATACTTAGAACCTGAAGTCCGAAACAGATGTCAGGTCGTCTTTCCCAGCCACTTTGAGTTTTATTCCATTTATGGAGGAGGCGATTTCGGAATAGGAAGAATAATAGCTTCCCCATATTTCTTTTGTGCAGGCCAAAGACCACAATTCTATCACGGCATCCATAATACCCTGTTTCGAATTTCTTTTGAGGATGGAATGATAGGTTATCATCCGATGGCCGAATTTCCTTTGCAAGTACTCTTTTGTCTGTTTATCATCCGTGCATAGAAAAAAACGGGTATCAGGCTCAGCCTCAAGCTTTTGTATTATGGCATTCTCGAAAATACCGATGGAAGACACCTCTATGGATGGCGCATTGTCGGTTCTCCGTATGTGAATGCCATAGGTGTTGGGCGAAAACGAAGACACTATATCGTCAATGATTTTCCGCACGCTTTCTTTAGGAACAAATAGTTCTTTAATCGGATACAATTCTCCCTGTTGATAGCAAGTGGTAAGGTAAATATCAGCGCTTTTCGCTTGATTTATGGACGAAGCGTCGAGATGATCGATGACTGTCCGCCCGGTCAATTTGTCAACAATCCCCGGCAAATAGAAATTGTTCGAGCAAGGAAGGTTATGCAGAAAAAAATTGATGAGGCCACGATCATCGACATTCAAGCCTTCCACCTTTTCAAAAATGGAATAATAAGAGCAATTATATCCGCTTTCCAACATCCAATATACTTTCAGGGCAAAATCGTTTTTCCTGGCGAAATCATATACGGAGGAGACGGCTCTTATCCGATTCCCCAAACCGCCGCAAGGTGTTAAATGAATCATCATTGGAAGCTTATGTCAAGTGCGGAATAATTAATCCTGTAAAGGTACTGATACTGGTTGGGCGCAGACAGCTACACAAGTTAATAATTATTAAATATTGCTTTTTTTTGCAAGTAGTCTGAAAACCTGTTTAAATTTGTTTCGGGATTTTTTGAAGGCTGTTTTTGAGAACGGTTTTGTCTATCGTTTTGCGTAGAATAGCGGG
>JAZRWU010000119.1:0-2671 GCA_045599885.1 Bacteroidales bacterium
TCATAGCCGACGCCGAGGTTGGACTGGGCGGAGGATGTCTTTGCACAGAGGATAATTCCTGCCAGACCTGCCGTGAAACCGGAGATGGTGTAGGTCATGACCTTTGTCCAGAAAACATTGACGCCGGAAGCCACGGCAGCCTTTTCGTTTCCGCCGACGGCGAGGATATATCTGCCCAGTTTCGTCCAGTGCAGCAGGAAATACATGATGATCGCCAGTATCAAAAGAATGATGACAGGGATGGGAACGGCTCCCAGTTTCCCGGTATAGATCGCCTTGGTCGTTGCGTCCGTGATGGAAATGGCCTGTGCGTTGCTGATGACCTGCGCCATACCGCGTATGACGAGCTGCATCGAAAGCGTGACAACAAACGGGAACATATTGAACTTAGCTATGAGAACACCGTTGATAAGGCCCAGAGTCGTCGTTACCGCCAAAGTGAGCAGCGCGGCGGGATAGATCGACCAGCCTCTTTTTATGACGAATTCACCGATCAGGACAGCCGACAGCGCAAGCTGGGAGCCGACCGTCAAATCAATGCCGCCGGCGGTAATGACAAGACACATACCAAAAGCGATGGAGCCGTTTATTGCCACCTGCTTGGCAACGTTCATCAGATTTCGTCCGCTGCGGAAGTTCGGCTCGGCAATGCTCAGCGCCACCAGCATTACGAACAGAATGACACCGATGCCGTATTTACCCATGAAAAGGCGGAAGGAATCCGATTCAAAAAAACCTTTTTTGGATGAAAGTCTCTTTTCCATTTTAATCCCCCTGTTATTTCCCGAATTCTTTTGCAAGAATATCGTCCTGCGTTACTTTGCCGCTGACAATATCGGCACGTTGGAATTCACCGTTCTGATGACCCTCGTGGTAGATGATGACCCTGTCGGCCATACCCATCATCTCGGGAAGCTCCGAGGAAATCATCAGGATCGCCATACCCTGCGCGGCAAACTGACTCATCAGTGTATGTATTTCGGATTTTGCGCCGACATCAACGCCGCGCGTCGGTTCGTCCAGAATAAGAAACTTCGGAGTCGCCATGATCCACTTGGAAAGAACGACCTTCTGCTGGTTGCCGCCGGAGAGAGAATAGGCGCTGTGCTCCATACTGGCCGCCTTGACGGTCAGCTTTTTCGCAACCTCGGCGACCTCCTGCTTTTCTTTCTTCTGATTGAGCAACAGTCCCGGCTGATGCGCGGGCAGATTCGGAAGAGAAATATTTTCTCTCAGCGAACGGAACAGACACAGACCGTAGGACTTTCTGTCCTCATTCACCATGCAGATGCCTTTCTTTATGGCATCCTTCGGATTCTTATTCTTTATTTCTTTCCCGTTCAGATACATTTTGCCGGAATGGATGGGATCAAGGCCGAAGATCGCGCGCACTGTCTCGCTGCGCCCGGAGCCGACAAGCCCCGACAGACCCAGGATTTCACCGGCATGCACCGTGAAGCTGATATCCTCAAAGCCGTTGCCGCTGAGATGCTCCACGCGGAAGACCTCTTCCCCGATGGGGCAGTCGACCTTGGGGAAGACATTTTCCACGGTACGCCCAACCATAAGCTTTATAAGCTCCTCGTGGGAAACGCCATCGATCGGGCAGGATTCAATATACGTTCCGTCACGGAATACGGAAACCTGATCGCAGATCTCAAAAATCTCCTCCATACGGTGGGAAATATATATAATAGAAACGCCCTTTGCTTTGAGATCACGGATGGTGGAGAAAAGGTGGTCCGTCTCGTTTGCGTCCAGAGACGAAGTAGGCTCGTCCATGATGATAAGGCGTGCATCACAGGAGACGGCCTTGATGATCTCCGCCATCTGCACCTGTGCCAGCGTCATATCCTTCATCATGGTCTTCGCGTTGAACTTGACGTCGAACTGGTCGAGAATTGCCTGTGCTTTTGCATTCTGCGCCTTTTTGTCGAGGAAAATGGATTTTCCCACCATGCTCTCCCTATGCAGGAAAAGGTTTTCCGCCACCGTAAGATAAGGCTCGGGATTTAACTCCTGATGCACCATGGCAATGCCTCTCTGCATGGCTTCCACAGGACTTTTCACATCATACGGCTTGCCTTCAAAATCAATAGTACCCGAATCTCTCTGAAGAAGACCTATGATAATGTTCATCATAGTGGATTTTCCGGCTCCGTTTTCTCCGAGCAAAGCGTGGACTTCGCCTTTTTTCACGTGCAGCTGAACATTTTTCAGCGCCTGTGTTCCGCCGAAGGCTTTCGAGATCCCGTCAACATTCAGAATATAATCATTTCTGTTGATTGTTCCCTCCAAGAAATGCACCTCCATTGCTGTGTTTTTTCGGCCTCTTATAATTACCTGATCACTCGATCAGCAGCGAATAATTATAATGAAGATAGATAAATTGATTATAATGCGCAAAGATGATTTAGTCAATATAATATAATTATTTGTAGCTTTTTGTCAATTTTTCCTCTTTATTTTTGTGCAAAATGTGCAGAAATCAGAGAGACCGCTTTATTATGCTATGACATTTGTCAAAAAACACCGCAGAAAATTCCTGATAACAGGAACTTTCTGCGGCGCTCGAACAAATAAGTATTTTGAAAAGGATCATACATTCAGCACAAATTTTTCTACGGCGTATGCCACTCCGTCCTCGTCATTGCTGCGGGAGATGAAGTCT
>JAZRWU010000120.1:0-2195 GCA_045599885.1 Bacteroidales bacterium
CAGCCGTGACGCTGCCCGCCAATTGGTCTCTCACCGTCATATCGTCGTTGACGGCAAGGTTGCCAACATCCCTTCGATGACCATCAAGCCCGGACAGATTGTAGGTGTCCGCGAACGTTCCAAGGCTTTGGAAGTAATTGAGAATTCTCTTTCCGGCTTCAATCACAGCAAATATCCCTGGTTGGAATTTGATGCTTCCGCCAAAGCAGGTAAATACCTTCACATTCCGGAACGCGCCGATATTCCTGAAAACATCAAGGAACAGCTCATCGTCGAATTGTATTCAAAATAATAAGTGATATTATGGCTATTTTGTCATTTCAGAAGCCTGAAAAGGTTATTATGCTGGAAGCGGATGACCGGTACGGAAAGTTTGAGTTCCGTCCGTTGGAACCTGGTTTCGGTATTACCATCGGTAATGCCCTGCGCAGGATCCTGCTTTCCTCGCTCGAAGGATATGCCATCAACTCGATGCGTATCGATGGTGTGACCCACGAATTCGGAACCATACCTGGTGTACGTGAAGATGTTACCAATATCATTTTGAATTTGAAGCAAGTCCGTTTCAAACGCGTTGTCGATGAAATGGAAAGCGAGAAAGTTGTGGTCAAAGTCGAAAATAAGGAAGAACTGACCGCCGGCGATCTGGGCAAGGTTTTCAGCAATTTTGTCGTGCTGAATCCCGAACTCAAGATCTGCAGTATGGAGAAGGGTACCGCTTTCGATCTTCAGCTCACTGTCAACAAGGGTAGAGGATATCTTCCCGCCGATGAGCAGGAACTGCAGGATACCGACATCTATACGCTCGCTATCGATTCTATCTACACGCCTATCAAGAACGTGAAATACGCTGTCGAGAATTACCGTGTCGAACAGAAGACCGACTATGAGAAGTTGATTCTCGAAGTGACCACCGATGGCTCCATTCATCCCAAAGATGCTTTGAGAGAAGCTTCCAAAATCCTGATTTACCACTTCATGTTGTTCTCGGACGATAAAATCACGCTCGATGACAATTCTATTGATAATGGTGAGGAATTTGATGAGGAAGTTCTCCATATGCGTCAGTTGCTCAAGACCAAATTGGTCGATTTGGATCTTTCCGTCCGTGCCCTCAACTGCCTCAAGGCTGCCAATGTGGATACCCTCGGCGAACTGATCACCCACAACAAGACTGATTTGTTGAAGTTCCGCAATTTCGGCAAGAAATCTCTTATCGAACTTGAAGATTTGCTGAACCGCTTGAATCTGACCTTTGGAATGGATATTACCAAGTATAAATTAGATAAAGATTAAAGACAATGAGACATAATAAGAACTTCAATCACTTGGGTCGTCAGGCCGCTCACAGAAACGCTATGCTGGCCAATATGTCCTCTTCTTTGATTATGCACAAGCGTATTTTCACGACTGTCGCCAAGGCTAAAGCACTCCGCACTTTCGTTGAACCGCTCGTTACCGCTGCCAAAGAAGACACGACCGCTTCGAGACGTTTGGTCTTCAAGACCCTGCAGGATAAATACGCCGTTACCGAGCTTTTCCAGAACGTGGCACAGAAAGTGGCCGACCGTCCCGGTGGCTACACCCGTATCATCAAGACTGGTTTCCGTTTGGGTGACAACGCTCAGATGTGTTTTATCGAATTCGTTGATTTCGATGAGAACATGATGAAGAGCGGCAAGGGTGAAAAGAAGGCCCGTACCCGTCGTTCCACCAACAAGAAGAAAGCTGAAGAAGCTGTTGAGGTTGCTGAGGCTCCCGCAGCTGAAGCTCCTGCCGCAGAATAAGTTATTCCGACAGATAAGTCATGAGGCCGGCTCAAAGAGCCGGCCTCATGTTTTTCAGGCAGCTTCTTCCGGTCTGGTCGTGGAAATATATTCTCTTCCAAGGATTATTTTATACCTTTGCAGGCATTCTCAATCCCCGTATGACTTCAACGATGGACCATACCGCCACCAACAGGCTTGGAACCGAAAGCATAGGACGCCTTTTGTGGGAATACTCGCTGCCTGCGGTGGTGGCGATGGTGGCTTCATCGGTATATAATATCATAGACCGGGTGTTTATCGGCAATGGGGTTGGCCCTTTGGCTATTGCCGGTTTGGCTATCGTAATGCCTATCATGAACCTCACCGCTGCGTTTGGAGCCATGGTCGGTGCCGGATCGGCTTCCATGTCGTCTATCCGTTTGGGAC
>JAZRWU010000121.1:0-7772 GCA_045599885.1 Bacteroidales bacterium
GCTGGCAATGGTCATCGGCGCAGACATCGAAATCCTGATGGGCATCGCGTTCGTACCAGCGGATATGCTCGGTGTCGGTGTCAAATACAGTGGAACGGGGAAGTGCGGTCTGGCGATGGCCGTTCTCATCTCGGGTGGACAATTGGGCCAACAGCCAGCTTCTGGATATGACAGCGTGAGCCTTGAGCAGTTCCAGCGCATTGCCGGCTTTCATTTCGGAGGCAATGACGCAATACAGATATGACTCCAAGGAAATGATGTTGACCGCCGTCAGTGTGCCGTCAGGACGCGAAATGAGTTTGAGATTCCCTTCAAAAGACTGCGATTCGTATCGTTGCCAATGGAAACCGATTCCGATGCAGACATTTTCCAACGAAAAACAAGCCTGACGGGCAGGTGGTTGTGCCAGCGTCTCGAGCAGCCATTCTCCTTCCTTGAGCGGAAGATAATATGACTGGGTGTTTTCCGAAACGGAACTCCCTTCCTGTGCGGCGAGATATCGGCCGGCCGGATATGTTTTTCCTCCATGGCGGAAGGGAAAGAACATCTCAAACCGGATGGTCTTATCTGTCAGGATGCCGACTTCGATGCTCGGCTCTTCCGAAATCTGTTGGACATTCATTGCTGTCGGGGACAAGTGTTTTCGTCTGCAAAAGTAGTATTTTTGTTGTAAGAAATTTAGAACCTGTTTTGAAATGATTTCCCGATGATTTGATAAGAATTTTGAGGCGGATTCGTGCCATCGTTGAGCGAACATAGCGGGCTATGTGAGCGATAGGATGGACCGAAGCAGCACAAAAGGCCATCAAAGCAGCGGAAATAATGAGTCATAAAACTTTTTTTGAAAGAATTCAAAACAGGTTCATAAACAACTTCTAAATTTGCAGGGTACTCAGAGACAGAAAAATTCCCAAATATTTTCAGAAGAATCACCCATCGGCATTATGGAGAATCTGGACACTTCATCGGATATACTTTCCTTGGCATCGGCGGCTGGTCATGTCATGCTTGAGAACGGCGCGGAGATTTCGCGGGTGGAAGAGACTATGGATCGGATAGCCAGCCACTACGGAGAAGAGAAGGACCATTTTTTCGTATTGAGCAACGGCATTTTTGCGGCAGGCAAAACCCGCTCTTTGGTCGAATATATCCCTATCCGAGCCGCCCGCCTCGATAAAGTGGATGCTGTCAACCAATTGTCCCGCGATATCGTGTCGAAGAATTACTCTATGGACGAGGCTTGGAAACGTCTGGAAATCATCCGGACACTTCCTCCCAAACCATTGTGGGAACAGCTGTCGGGCGCCTCTTTGGGAAGCGCGGCCTTCTGTGCCCTTTTCGGCGGAGGTTGGGCGGATTGCGGCACATCGCTGCTGGCGGCTTTGGCGGTGCAGGCCTTCGTCTCATCCATCGGCGGCCTCTATTTTTCCAAAATGCTGACGAATATCTGCGGAGGGGCGGTAGGTACTTTGCTGTGTATGCTGCTGTTCAGTCTTGGACTCGGGAATCATCTGCCCAATATGATGATAGGGGCTTTGATACCGCTGATACCCGGTGTCGCCTTCACCAACGCGATGCGTGACTTGGCCAATGAGGATTATATCGCCGGCGTGACCCGGCTTCTCGATGCTCTTATGGCGTTTCTTTGTATCGCCGTGGGAGTCTGTCTCAGCTTTATACTCCATCGCTATGTTTCCGGAGAAATGATGAGGTTGGGCGAGGTGACGGTCAGTGGCGGCACGGCGTCCATTCCCGTCCAGGTCCTCGCCGCTTTTATCGGCACGGCGGGCTTTTCCATTGTCTATGGGGTGCCGAGAAAGAATTATCTCTCCTGCGGTGCGGTCGGTATGATGGGTTGGCTGACCTATCTGCTGATTGTGCGCTTCTCGCCTATGGGGCCGGTGGCCGGAACATTTTTCGCTGCCTTGTTGGTGGCGATACTGTCCCGTTGGTCTGCTGTCCGTTATAAGAGCCCCGGTATTCTGTTCATGATACCGGGTATTTTCCCCTTGATTCCCGGGGTGGGCGTTTTCTGGAGCTCCTATTATGTGGTCTCCGAACAGTTGACACAGTCGTTGCATGCCGGTTTCCTGGCTGTGAAAGTCACAATGGCCATCGTGGTGGCGATTGTGATAGTCACCAATATCTTCCATTCTCCTGCCAAGAAAAAAGGGCAGAAAAAAAAGGTTTGTCCGAACATGTCAGGCAAACCTTCTGTGTAGGTGGATGGAATGGAAGTTTATTCCTGTCCGTCAATCATCTGGATTTTCTTGAAGATGAGGTCGCGTTCTTCTTTGAGCTTTTCAATGTTACGGTTCATCTCTTTCAGCAGGCTGGAACCGGATGATTTCGATGTGGTGAAGAAACCGATGTTGTTCTCACTCGTCTTGATTTCGTTGCAGATGGTCTCGTACTGACGTATCAGACGCTCGCGCTCGTATTGGAGACCCTTGCCTTGCCCTTTCTGACGTATTTCTTCCAGATTGTTCTGGAAAGAATTGAGCCGGCGGCTGGTTTTGTCCACTCCAAGACGGCTGGTCAGGGCATCGTTGGCTTCACGCCATTCGCCGTAAATTTTGTCTTTCTCTTTGTAAGGCACATGTCCGATGGCATTCCATTTCGCATTGAAATCGCGTATCAGATTGGTCGCCTCATCGCCGGAAGGATTGCCTTCGTAAGATTTGACTTCCTCAATCAAGGCTTTCTTGGCGGCCATATTCTGCTGCTCCTCATTCTTCTGTGAGGAGGTGGCTTTGTTTTTCTGCTCGAAGAAATAATCGCAAGCACCGATGAAACGTTTCCAAAGAGAATCGGCATATTTTCGCGGAATCGGTCCGATGTTGCGCCATTCTTTCTGGATTTGAGCCAGTTGGGCGGCGGTGGCGTTCCAATTGGTGCTTTCCTTGAGCTCTTCCGCTTTTTCGCAAAGCGCGCGTTTTTTCTCCAGATTGCTGTTGAGCGTTTCCTTGGTGTCTTTGTAGAAGGCGCTCTTGGCTTGGAAAAATCTGTCGCAGGCGGCGCGGTAGCGTTCAAACACTTTGTTGTTGTTTTTCTTCGGGGCGAAACCGATGGTTTTCCAGCGTTCCTGAAGCTCAATCACCTCGGCTGTGATTTTCTCCCAAGCCTTGAAACTGTCGATTTTGTCGGTTTCGATGGCCTCAATGGTCTCACAGATAGCGGTTTTCTGAGTCAGGTTCTCGTTCTCGATTTCTTTGAGCCTTTCGAAGAAACTCTGATATTTCTTATTGATTTCAGTCGAAGCGTTTTTGAATCTGGTCCAAAGTTCCTCGCGGATTTCCTTGGCCACCGGTCCTGTCTCACGCCATTGGTTGTGAAGGTCTTGCAATTTGCGGAAAGCAACCACCACATCACCTTCCTCCAACAGTTTTTCGGCGGCTTCGCAAAGAGCGGTCTGCTGTTCCAGGTTCTTTTTGGAATCATAGTCGCGGAACTCATTGTAGAGACGCAGCTGATCGTAGAATTTCTCCACTTCGGTCTGATATCGTTTCCACAAATCGTTCATTTGCTCCTGGCCGACAGGGCCCACGGCTTTCCATTCCGCTTGAAGACGGCGTACTTCATTGAGACTCTTGCGGATATCTTCCGTGTCCTCGTTGAGCGCATGAAGTTCCCCGATGATTCTATTCTTCTTTTCGATATTATCCTGTTTCTGCTGCTCGATTTGAGCTATCTGTTCCGCCCGCTTTCCGCGCCACAGATTCAGTATGGACTTGAATTCAGTTTCCAAAGCGTTGTATGGCTCGATGTTGAAATCCGCGATGTCATTTCCGGCTTCCACGAACATTTTCCTGGCAGTCTCGATTTCCAGCTTCTGATGTTTGTAGAAGGCCACTTTGATGGCATCCACCTTGTTCTTTTCAGGATTCTCAGCGTCCACCAAGGTCTTGAGGTAGGCAATCAAATCTTCTGCTGTCTCAAGTTTGTCTGTGTCGGACATATCAGAGGACTCAGAAGGTTTTTCCACAGATTCCACTTCACAAACTTCGTTTTCTACGAGGTTTTCCGCTGCTTGGTTTTCCTGAATTCCGGTCAGGTTGTTCGTTTCGTTCGTTTCCATAATTGAACCGACTTTGAATTATTTTCTGATTTATTGAACTGAATTCCTTGCAAATAAAGGCAATTTTTTTGGGAAAATCAAAACGTGCTGGGTATTTTTGCAAAAAAAGATAAAGTATTGGATATCATGGTTGGTGAAATAGTTTTGATGGTGTTGGCGGCTCTTTGTATTCTGCTGGGACTCCTGGGCTGTATCGTGCCGGTTCTGCCGGCCTGTCCTCTCAGCTATTTCGGTATCCTCCTGCTTCATTGGACACAGAAAGTTCAGTTTGAGCCACGTCAGCTGATAGTGTGGGCCATATTGGTCGTGATTGTCACCGCGATTGACTATGTGATGCCTTTGCTCGGCGCCAAGAAATTCGGAGGCAGCAAACTGGGGATGTGGGGTTGCACGGCCGGCATCATCGTGGGACTGTTTGTCGGCCCTCTCGGTATTATTCTGGGTCCTTTCGTCGGAGCGGTGACAGGAGAAATGCTGGACGGTCAGCCGTTTGACAAATCCTTGGTGGCTGGGTTCGGCTCTTTCGTCGGTTTTCTGTCGGGCACTTTCGCCAAACTGGTGGTGTCCGTATTTCTGCTGATCAAATTCCTGGCAGCCTTGTTTTGAGTGGCTCCTGAAAAGAAATCCATCCTCAAAATCCCTGTCGGATTATCGGGATATAAATTCAAAACAGGTTCTGAGTTATTCAGATCCAGTGCTTTTTCTTGAAGAACCACAGCACGCCGCCTGAGAACAGGAACATGATGCCGAGCGAAATCCAGAAGCCGTATGGATGTTGTAGGAAGGGCATCCGGCTGAAATTCTGACCGTAGATACTGGCAATCAGTGTCGGAGGCATGAAAATCACCGAAACGATGGTGAAAATCTTGATGATTTTGTTCTGATCGATGTTGACCAGACCGAGGAAAGTGTCCTGAAGATAGTCGAGACGCTCAAAACTGAACTTGGTGTGGTCTATCAGGGAATTGATGTCCTTGATGATGATATTGAGCTTGGAAGTCAGTTCCTGAGGCATCAGCTCGCTTTTGAGCAGGTTGGAAATGGAGCGCTGCTTTTCGATGATGTTCTGACGGATGGATAGGATTTTTTCCTGCAAACCGGTGATTTCCATAAGAACATCTTCATCGGCGTCGCGGACGGTATCGCTCAGAAGACCAATTTTGTCAATGATTTCCTCGATGATGTCGGCATCGCGTTCCACTCTCGATTCCAAAATGGCCACCATGACATGATAACCGGTAGGATAGTTGCGCGGATTGGAAGTGATGCGCTTGGCGGATTCTGTCAGCGTGGGGAGGTTCTCGTTGTGTACGGTCACGAGAATGTCGTTCTTGAGGATGAAAGAAACCGTATCGGAGTCAAAGTCGTTGAGCAGAAAGTTGGAATTGACCACCAGCGTGTCGGAAGTCTCGATATAGCGCGAACTCATCTCGATTTCCTCCATTTCCTCTTCTTCCTGAATGTAAATCTTGAGAAAGTCTTCGAGCTGTTCCTCGATTTCCTCATCCACGTCATTCAAGTCAATCCAGAGAAACTTGTCTATCGGCATCTCTTTGAGAAATTCCAGACTGCGGCTCACCTTGATGCGTCCGTTCTCGTGATAGTATAACTTTAATTCCGACATAATTAATTCTCCTTATTTTTCCGTGTCCGAAACCTGCTTCTGTCTGTCCAACTCTTGGGCTGTCATGACGGTCAGCTGAATGAATGCTTCCACGTCCAATTGTTCGGGCCTTTTGTCAAATAGAGGATCCGAACTGATTTCCGCCTCTTTGCCCAGCAAAGGCTTGAGCGAGTTGCGCAAAGTCTTGCGACGCTGGTTGAAAGAGGTTTTGACCACTTGCTTGAAAAGGTTCTCATCGCATTCAAGCTTGGTGCGCCCGTTACGTGTCAGGCGCACCACCGCCGATTTGACTTTTGGCGGCGGATCGAACACATTCTCATCCACCGTGAACAGATATTCAATGTCGTACCAAGCCTGCAGCAGCACGCTCAGGATGCCGTATGTCTTTTTGCCGGCCTTGGAGGCGATGCGTTCAGCCACTTCCTTCTGTATCATTCCGGTACAGCAGGGAATCTGGTCTTTATAATCAAGCAGTTTGAAGAAAATCTGCGAGGAAATGCAATAGGGATAATTGCCGGTGAGCACAAAGGGCTGCTCTCCGTAAAGTGCCTTCAGGTCGAAATGAAGAAAATCGCCTTCGATGAGATGAGAGCCGAGGGCAGGGAAGTGCTCACGCAGATAAACGACTGACTCACTGTCAATTTCTATGACGTCCAACCGGAGATTCGCTTCGAGCAGAAACTGTGTCAATACACCCGTGCCGGGACCGATTTCCAGAATGGGAAGGTCTCGGAAAGGATCAACAGTCTGCGCAATACGACGGGCCACCGACAAATCCTTGAGGAAATGCTGGCCCAGCGCTTTCTTCGGTTTTACAATCGTCATCCACAGGCAATACGAAAAAATGAATCAATATGGCCGACAGACGCTTTTTTATGCTTATTTTTGCAGCCGTGGCAAAATTAGAAATAATTTATGAAAAATAGGCTATGGACCGACTGAAAAAGATTCTCAAATGGTTGGTCCCCCTGCTGGCGGGTCTGCTGCTTTTCTGGCTGGTGTATAAAAAGATGGACTTCGAAGCCATGAAGGACATCTTTGCCCAAGGTCTGAACTGGCCATGGATGCTGGTCTATTTCCTGCTTTTCCTGCTCCCGATGAGCATCCGCGGTTTGCGTTGGAAGCAATTGATAGATCCGGTTTGCCAGGGTGCCCGTTACTCCACGACGGTTCTCTCGGTTTTTGTCGCCTACGCCGCCAACCTGCTTTTCCCGCGTATCGGAGAAGTCGCCCGCTGTGCCACGCTCAAACGTTTTGACGGTCTTTCTTTTTCCAAAACCATGGGCACCGTAGTGACGGAAAGGGTTTTCGATCTGATTTGCCTTTTCCTGATGGCTGTCAGTGCCGTTCTGCTGCAAATGAATGTATTCCGTGATTTTCTCGTGGAGAATCCGGGTACCACCGACAGAATACTCCAAATGCTGCTGTCGTGGAAACTCTGGACGGCGGTGGCGCTGCTCGCCATAACGGTCCTGTTCTCGCTGAAATGGCTTCGCGGCAAGCCTGCCTATCAGAAAATCAAGCAGTTTTTCCGCCAGATGTGGGAAGGAATGTTGAGTGTCCGCACCTTACGCCGTCCTTGGCTTTTCATCCTGTATACCATTCTCATCTGGCTGTTTTATTTCCTCTCGTTCTATGTGGGGAAATATTTCTTCAACCTGCCTTTCCCATTGACTTTCGTGGCTATGTTCACGGCCTATGTGATGGGAAGTTTCGGCATTGTCGCACCTGTGCAGGGAGGCATCGGCGCCTGGCATTTCATGGTGATTTTCACGCTGTGTTTCTACGGCATTTCCGAATCGCAGGCCGGTGCTTTCGCTTTGGTCGTCCATGGCTTGAACACCCTGCTGACTCTTGTCTGTGGCTTGCTGGCTTATCTGTGGATGCTGCTGTCGTACCGTCGGGAACGGTAGATTCAGAAATTCATCGCCGCCCGGACAGCTGCGGCTTTTTCCTGGCCGACCAAGGCTTCGGCTATGGCCAGACCGAACAGTTGGGCATGTCCCGGCCCGTCGGAGGAAAGGAAGTTGCCGTCGCGGACTACGGGCGACTCGGACTTGAGTGCCCCTT
>JAZRWU010000122.1:0-5543 GCA_045599885.1 Bacteroidales bacterium
AGCCATGACGAGGAAAGGCTCGTCCAATTTGAAACTCTCCTCTCCGATGGTCACCTGACGCTCCTGCATGGCTTCGAGCAAGGCACTCTGAACCTTGGCGGGAGCACGGTTGATTTCATCGGCCAATACGAAATTGGCGAAAATCGGGCCTTTCTTGACGGAGAAAGATTCGTTCTTCTGACTGTAAATCATCGTACCGATCACATCGGCGGGCAAAAGGTCGGGTGTGAACTGGATGCGGCTGAACTTGGCTTGAACCAATGACGACAGTGTCTTGATAGCCATGGTTTTAGCCAGACCGGGCACACCTTCCAGCAGAATGTGGCCGTCCGAAAGGAGGCCAATCATAAGAGAATCCACCAAATGTTTCTGACCGACAATCACCTTGTCCATTCCGAGGGTGATCATATCGACGAAAGAGCTTTTCCGCTCAATCATCTCATTCAGTTCTCTAATATCAACAGATTGATCCATACTACTTTAATATTTTTACCAACTAATCAAATTCTTTTTTCAACGTTTCTTCCGCCTGCTGGATTTTTTCCACCGTCTCCGGCCGGTTCATATCGAGTAGGGCGGCAGGAATTTCGGGTATTTTGATTCTCGCTCCGGCCGGCAGGACGTTCGGGCTTTTCAGAACATCGCGGTTGGCCTCAAACAGATAGACCCAGAATACTTTGCTGCCGTAGGCTTTTTGAGCCAACAAGGTCAGGCGGTCACCCGACTCCACCACCACGCTTTCGCGGATAGGCCAATCCGAAGGCTGATCGGAAACGGCGGATGCTGGCCGGGGAGGATTTTCCGCCTCAAGACTGTCCGACGGCGCCGCATCTTCGGGAAGTACGGTGCTGTCTTCTATCGCAACTACCTGACTGTCGGGAAGAAGGGCTTCTGTCTCCGGTTCGGATATCACCACTTCCGGTTCGGAAGGATGGCTTGGACCTTGGTCGGGACGGAAAAAATAAAACAGCAGATACAGCACGCCGGCCAGCAAGAGCAAGCCAAGCAGGATATTCCACCATAAACCTTTCCGGTTTCTGTTCGCTTCGGATTCAGGCAGTCGGTCAGTTTCGTGATATTCTTCCACCGCCGGCTTCTCCACGATGTTTCCGGACACATTTTCCGGAACAGATTCCATAACGCTTGCTTTTTCCGGTTCTTCGGCCGGCTCTGCCAGGAGAACGGTATTCTCAGATGATTCCTCCGGCTCGAAAACATCGGGCTGAATATTCGCCAGTGGCTGAACAGGAGCCTTTTGCGAAGGAATATTATCCAAATCGAGCACATCGAAAAGCGGACCTTCCTCCTGCTCCGGCAAATCCACACTTTCCAGATGGGCGTATGGCCGGTTGACAGCCTCTTTGAAGCTCGCATCGGGTGTATAGGAGAATTTGTAATGTCCTTTGATTTCAATCGCCTCGCCCGTGGTGACGTCCACGCTCTTGCGGGCATCGACCGACTGCAGTTTGAAATTGCCTAAACCATTGACTTTGACTGTCTCACCGGCAAACACACCACGCTCTATCTGCGAGAACAGACTGCGGCAGAAAGCTTCGGCCTGAGCCCTGTCGTATCCTTCATTGACAAGGGATTGAACCAAATCGGGTAAAAGAAGCTTCTCATTCATGGCCTGAATAGGATTTAATCCGGTCCTTCAAGGTGGCTCCCGGGCGGAAAACAGGCACCAGCTTCGGTGGGACGATAAAGCGTTTCCCAGTTGCCGGATGGACGGACAGACGTTCTTCGTGTTTTTTGACCTCGAAGGTGCCGAAACCCTGAATACTCAAAGAATCCCCTTCGCATAGACGGTCTGCGACAATACGGACAGTCGAGGAAGCCAGAACGTTCACGGTCGCCTCGTCCAAACCTGTCTCTTTGCGTATGGTCTGTAATAGGTCTTTGTATTTCATTATTCTCTCGTATAGGTTTGTGTCGGTCCACCTTCATAAAAAGGCATCAACCGCCGAAAAGGCACACAAATATAGAATAAAAACCACACAAGTCAAAGGCAAAATGATTAGAATTATATAATTATGTGTATGTTTTCAATTTGTTATAAACCTTACTCAGACGCTGTTGGAAATTGTAAAAAAACAGCTTCCGGAATAACGCAAATCGCGTATCCGAAAGCAAAATGGAAACATCTCGCCGCCTATTGGACGAATCATGGTCAGAAAGAGGAATCAGATGGGCAGGAGAACAAAAACCAAGGCGTCCCAAAGGGCATGGGAGACCAGAAGCGCCGGGAGCCAGGACGGGCGGAGCCGATAAAGCAGGCCCCATACTCCCCCTGCCACCAAAGCGGCCATCACGAGCATGAAATTGAATGACCAGATATGGACCAAGGCATAAATGCCTGCTGTGACAAACATGGACGCCGTCGGACCGAGCCACTTCCCCATCGCCCGTTGCACATAGCCGCGCCAGAAAAACTCTTCGGCCGGTCCGATGACGAAAAGCAGCAGCAAAGCGATGAGGGCGGCGGAGAAACCGTCTTTCATCTCGTAGACTCTATCCACTTGAGGACGGGCGAAAACAAACAGCGACTGCGAGAGTTTGTCGCCTGTCCAGAAAATGCCCCAAAGAACGGATGCCAGAGCCACACCCAGCAGCATCTGCCGCAGGAAGCCTCCCCAAGTCCGGCAAGAGGAAAACTCTTCTCCGAAAGGAAGCAGGCTTTTGCCTTTCAGCGCCAAAACGGTCAGAATCACAGCAGACAGACTCATATTGAGCCAGAAAGGGCTGATTCCACCCGTCCAGGGGCTGAACATATAAAACCACAGCCAAGCCGCTATGGCCATCGAAAGAGCCAGATGCGATTTCATCGGGAGCAAGATAAGGCCGTTCTCATCCGACAAGGGCGGCTATAAGCAGGCCGACAGAAAGTAAAAGACTGAATATCAAATGCAGTTGAGCTGTTTTCTGGTCCAGACCCAGCATGGATTCTATTCCGTTTCTGTTGTAGCCGGCTGCCTGAGAGGCATTGGCACGGGCGACAGGGAACGACAGAAGGCAGAGCAAGGTCCAATAAGGCAATGCGCCCGCCAGACACGAAATCAGGACGCAGAGATAGGGCAGAAACATATAAACAATATACAGATGGACGGAAAAACTTTCTCCCAATTTCATCGGCAGCGTGCGGATACCGGCGGCCTTGTCGCTCTGAATATCCACCGTATTGTTATCGTGAAGAACCGCTATCGTATAGATGCCCAGAGGCAGTGAAATGACCAAAGCGCTCCAGTCGATGTGGCCGGCCGCCACCAAAGAGGTTCCGAGAACGGGCAGGATGCCGAAGCAGACGAAGACAAACAGATCTCCCATGGCGCGGAACTTGAAGAAGGAATAACTGGCTGCCAGCAGGAACCCGATGCCTCCGACAATCAGCAGTGGCCATCCGCATATACAGGTGAGAATCAAGCCGATGATAATGCCGATGACAAAAAGCGAAATGGAAAAACGCATGTATTCTTGAGGCTCGAACTGATGGAAGACCAAATTGGGAATGGCATAAGCCTCCTCATTGTCAACGCCTTTGCGGTAATCCCACCAATCGCTCAGAATATTGCCTGCCGCATGGAATACCACATTGCCGATGAGGGCCAGCAGGGCGCATATCCAGTGAATCGGACAGCCTTTCCAAAGGAGAAACAGCGTGGCTGCGACGACAGGCATCGCAGAGACCGGGAATGACCAGAAACGGGTGACACCCAGCCATTCTTTGAAACTATGCTTTTTCATTGTCACTTATTTTCAAACAGCCAAAAATCGGTTTATGAGGAGTATCTAAACACGCAGAGCCCGGCTGGAAGCCGGGCCTGCTGTTTCTGTCGTCGTGGAGACGATTATCTCAAAGCAGCCTGCGCGGCAGCCAGACGTGCGATGGGCACACGGTAAGGCGAGCAGCTGACGTAGTTGAGACCTACGCGGTGGCAGAATTCCACGGAAGAGGGTTCGCCTCCGTGTTCGCCGCAGATACCGCATTTCAGGTTGGGATTGACGGCGCGGCCGTTCTGCGTGGCCATGTTGACCAATTGGCCTACACCTTGCTGATCGAGGACGGCGAAGGGGTCGTTTTTCAGAATACCCTTTTCGAGGTAAATCGGGAGGAAGGATGCCACGTCGTCGCGGCTGTAACCGAAGGTCATCTGAGTCAGGTCGTTCGTTCCGAAGGAGAAGAACTGGGCCGACTCGGCAATCTGGTTGGCGGTCAGAGCGGCACGCGGGATTTCAATCATCGTACCCACCTTGTATTCGATATAGTCGTTGCGTTCGGCGAACAGAGCGTCGGCGGCGGCGGAAATGACTTTCTTCTGAGCATTGAATTCCTGAACCGAACCGGTCAGCGGCACCATGATTTCAGGATAGACATGGACACCTTCTTCCTTGAGGTCGAGAGCGGCTCCCAGAATGGCACGGGTCTGCATTTCGGTGATTTCGGGATAGGTGTTGCCCAAGCGGCAGCCACGGTGACCCAACATAGGATTCTGTTCGATAAGCGATTCGACGCGTTTCTTGACTTCGGCGGCGGTCACACCCATGACATCGGCCATTTCCTTCTGGCCTTTCTCATCGTGGGGAACGAATTCATGAAGTGGCGGATCGAGCAGACGGACGGTCACGGGCAGGTCGTGCATGGCTTTGAAAATGCCGTAGAAGTCGTCGCGCTGCAACGGAAGCAGTTTGGCCAGAGCATCCCGACGGCCCTGCTCATCCTGAGCCAGAATCATCTGACGCATGGCGATGATCTTGTCACCGTCGAAGAACATGTGCTCGGTGCGGGTCAGACCGATACCGGTGGCGCCGAAAGAACGGGCCACAGCGGCATCGTGAGGCGTATCGGCGTTGGTGCGGACTTTCAGACGGGCGTATTTGTCGGCCAAAGTCATCAGTTCGCCGAAATTACCGCTCAGTTCAGGAGCCTGAGTCTCAATCTTGCCTTCATAGACCAGACCGGTGGAACCGTCGAGCGAAAGCCAATCGCCTTCTTTCAAAGTCACGTCGCCGAAATTGATGGTGCGTGCCTTGTAGTCGATGACGACACCGTTGGCGGCTGAGACGCAGCACTTACCCATACCGCGGGCGACGACGGCTGCGTGTGAGGTCATACCACCGCGGGCGGTCATGATACCTTCGGCGCTGTGCATGCCCTTGAGGTCTTCGGGAGAAGTCTCGATGCGGACGAGAACCGTCTTTTCACCTTTTTCGGCCATGGCTTCGGCATCTTCGGCGAAGAAGACGATGCGGCCGCAGGCGGCACCCGGAGAAGCCGGCAGACCTTTGGTGATGGCTTTTGCCTTGGAGAGAGCCGATTTCTTGAAAACGGGATGAAGCAGTTCATCGAGTTTTTCGGGTTCGATGCGAAGGATGGCCTCGCGCTCGGTCAGCATACCGCTGTGAAGCATTTCCATAGCGATGCGGACCATAGCGGCGCCGGTGCGCTTGCCGTTACGGGTCTGAAGCATCCAGAGCTTGCCGTCCTGAATGGTGAACTCGATGTCCTGCATATCTTTATTGTGGTTCTCCAGATTTTCCTGAATCTG
>JAZRWU010000123.1:0-3938 GCA_045599885.1 Bacteroidales bacterium
GGTGAAAGGACGGGTGTCGTATCCGTAATAGCCCAACTCCTTGGCGGCCTGAACATAAAAGGACAAATGGCGGCTGTTTGCGACAAAATATTCAGGCCCGGCCACATTCATCATATATTCGAAAACGGTCTCATCCGAAGCATCCGCCGCCGGAATATCCTCCACCGGATAGCCCCACTGCCAGAAAGCGAACGAAAATTCAAGCGCGCAGTAATCATACACCTGATCCTTAGGCAAATGGGAATGAAGACCTTCTGCCGTCCAAACAGAATCACAATAGGCGTCGAAACGAGGCTGAAGACGCTCGCGGCGTTTGAGAAATTCGAACTGGAAGGACTGAATCCGGGCGCGGTCTTCGGGCGTTCCACAATACTCAGCGATGAAGCGCTCGTGACGGCCGTCTTCCTGGCCGTGACAGAACGGAGCTACGTATGGAACCGTAATATTCACATCGTCAGGATAATAATAACGATACAACGCACAGGTCTGACCGCCCTTGCTGATACCCGTGGAAATCCATTTACCTTTATATAACTGTTTGAGCGCCGTCACCACACGATGATGGTCGGCGGCGGCATTCTCCGTTGTCAGATATTCCCAATCACAAAGTTCCGGCGTGGATTTGGAGAAAAACCGATGCTCAATCACAATATCGTTGGCATTGAAAATCTCCGACAGTTCCGTACGGTTGTCTCTAGTCAACTCGCGGTTGGCATCATAACCTTCTGTCACCACGATATTGACGCTGTCGGGATGAATATGTCCCATAAACACGCGCTGTTGAAAACTGCCTTTTTCGGGATGATGATGGTCCAAAGGTTGTTCAAAAGTCAGAAGATATTTGGATTCAAAACGTCCGGTTTCCAATTTCTCGACCGCAACCACCCCGGGGAGAGCCTCCAGACTGTCTTTCAGGGTTTGAGCCGATAGAAAACAACTGACGAAAAGCGCTGCGACAAGCAGGAAAAGATGATTCTTCATAACCACGAAACTATTTTCAGGAAACGGACATAACGTCAACGGACACCCCAGACCACATTGTCGCGCGGATTCTGACGCTGCTCGTACTTGAGATCCTGCAACATACCGGACTTGACGCGGATACAGAAATTGTAGGATTTATAAGGACCGATCGGAATAAAGTTGGCCGACAGCGTCCAGCAGTGCAAATCGCGGGAAACGCTGCAGTTCATCATCGAAAGCGATTTGGTGTCGAAATTGTAGCCGCTGGAGAAATTGAGACGCCACTGATCCGTAATCGAGATATTTCCGTTGAAACTCAAATTGTGGGTGAGTTTGCGGTTGTATTCCAATGTCTCCTTGTTGAAATCGGCCCGCGCATAACGCAGGGTATAACTGATACTCAGGCTCCAAGGAATGGTGTATGGCTTGTAATACTCATCTTCAGGAAAACGGAAGCCCGATTCTTTTTCCGTATCCGGGCCCGCGGAAGGAGCACTCTCGGCATCTTCCGCCAATCCGGCATCCTCCAGGCCTTCATCCCCTGCCTTGCCTTTATTCTTGTCCTTCGACTCCTTTTCCTTCTTCTTGAAGGTGTCGTTGTTCAACGTATATGAAAACGAGGTTCCGGTACTGATCAGGCGGCCGGGAATATGATTCTTCTCAAACTGTGTCACGTTCACGCGGACCGGTTGGCCGCTGCTGCTGAGCTGATAGGTGTAAGGATCGAACGTTCCGCTCAAATTCAAGGTGTATTTCGGCGAAAGTTTCAAACGGATGTTGGCCGAGATATTGCTCCAGTTCAAACTGTCCGCCGCCATATTGTAGGACGTGCTGAACGAGAAATTATCAATCAGACTGATTTTGCGGAAGGGATCGGCATCTTCGGTCGTATCGCGGTCGTTGCGGACTTTCATTTCGAGATTGTTGGCCACCGAAAACGATACCGTTCCGGATTTTCCCGAAGAAGGAGAGCCGTAGAGTGAACCCTGATAATGGGAATATGTCGTATTTTTCTCCGTTCCGTCCTCCGCCAGATAACCGACAGTCTCGTAATATCCGTAGCGGGAAAGACCGAAATCAGGACGATAGGAAAGCGAGACCGTCGGCGTAATCACGTGACGGATCATATTGATTTTCGTTCCGAAAATGGGAAGCGGCTGATAGAATCCGTAGAGTTTGGTCGAAGCGCTGAGTGAGGCCGAATAATCCCAGACACGGTTGAATCCCCAGACGGTATCGGTCATCAGGGTACCCGTCTCATCGTAGTATTTGTCAATCGAATTGGTGTACCAGCGCTCTGTATAACTGAATGAAGGCGTGACGTTGATATAGTCGAGCACATTGAAGGTCGCACTCACCGGAATGCTGTGTTTCATACCGTTCCGCCAGTCCTTGATCAATGATTTCTGGAAGAATTCCGATTCTTTGACCTCGCTGATGCTGTTGGCCAGAGTTCCGGAATAACTCATGCTGATTTTCTCATAAAAACGCTCTTTCCCCACCGCATTCTTGCGTTTGAAAGGATAGAAACGCGAGACGGAGAAACTCATGTTGGGCAATGAGACTGTCAGCGTGGAGTCTTTGCTGCGTTGTGAGATGCTGGCACTGGCGCTGATGTTGAGCGGGAAATTCGGGAAGCGCTGTGTCAGGTTGATGGTCGAACTTTTGGTGTTGGACGAAAACGCTTCCGGATTGTAATACGAATTGAGGTCATTGCGGGCAAATCCGCTGGTGGCGAAATTGACACTGGCCGAAAAAGAGCGATAAGGATTGGCTTTGGTGTCCTGAGAATGGCTCCAGACCAGGCTCATGTTGTTCGATTCCGAATAATCGGGCAAACGGCGCTCGCTGTTGGCTGTCACAAGATAAGAGAAACGGAGGCTACCCGAATATTTGTATCTCTTACGGTAACTGCTCCGGGCCTGAACACCCCAGGAACCTTTTGAATAGACTTCTCCGGTCAATGCGAGATCAAGATAATCGCTTATGGCAAAATAATAGCCGCCATCCTTCAGATAGAAACCACGGGAAAGTTCATCGCCATACGTCGGAGTGATGATACCGGAGGAATATTCGCTGGAGAACGGAAAAAATCCGAAAGGCACGACAAGCGGAAGATGCACATCCTCCATCACCAGATGCGCGGGACCCGTCACGATATTCTTGCCCGGACGGACTTTGGCCTCACTCAGCGCCAGATAAAAGTGCGGATGATCTTTGTTTTCGCAGGTGGTGTATTTTCCGTCCGTCATATACATGGCGCCGTCCGCCATTTTCTTGGTGCGTCCACTGACCACGTATCCTTCACCCTGCTGAGTCACCACCTGGGAAATCACACCTTTCTGCGTCACGAAATTGTACATCAGGTCGCGGCTCTCGTATTCACCGCTCACATCCTTGAAAACCGGATTGCCGGTATATACCCCCATACTGTCACGGACGCCCTTCGAATAGATGGTCGAACTGTCCATATTCATCCGGATATAGGCACCCGTCAGATCCATAACACCATACGTCACATGGGCAGCGTTGAACAGTTGTCCCGAACCGCTGGAGGAGAAAATCAGCGAATCGGTCGCCTCATATTCCACAACGGCGGTAAGGCCCAAATCTTTAGGTTTGTTCACGGCCGTATCTCTCCGGACAAGGACAGAATCGGGGACAGCCGGAACCGGACCGTAAATATCCTCATTCTCCTCCATCACGGAATCCTGAAAGGTCTGTTCTTCTATGGAATCCACCTCAAAGGGTCCTTCTTCATAGAATTCTTCTTCAAGACTCGGAAAAAAATCGCTTTGGGGTATGGAATCCTTTTCATTGAACGGGAAAGAACCATCATCGGCGAAAGTAGTACGGGTATCCGAAAGCGGCACAGAATCGACCGTTGTCTCTGTTTGGGCGGACAACGGCAGACTTGTTCCGATAATCAGTATCAGAAATACCGACAGGTAATATTTCAGACAGTTAATCAATTC